>DASZCG010000224.1:0-9047 GCA_035943355.1 Gemmatimonadales bacterium | reverse complement strand
GAGCCCCCCCCCCCCAAGCCCGGCTACGGCTTCCGGCGGATCCACCGGCGCGAGATGCAGCTCGGCGCACCCTCGATCGCCGGTGCGGCTGCGGTAGGTGCCGGCGTCGGTTTCCAGGTCCATTCCGCCGGCCGGCGCGATCCCGAGGTGCGCGGCAAGTGTGGTGCTGCAGAGGGCGGCATTTCCGCACATGGCGGCGTGGGATCCGTCGGCATTGTAATAGATCATGCGAGCGGCGCCGGCCTTGCTCCCCGGACCCACAAACACCACGCCGTCTGCGCCGATTCCGGTGCCGCGGGCGCATACCGCCTGCATGTCCGGAGGGCTCCAGTCCGCCGGCGACGACACGCGGGCGTCCAGCATGACGAAATCGTTTCCCGATCCCGTCATCTTGTAGACCGGTAGCCCGATCAAATGCGGCCGAACCAGGCCATGAGCCGGAGCCGTGGCACCTTCCACACGGCCTCTCGGACGATGGCCCGATTCATCTTGCTTTGTCCCTCGGTCCGGTCCACGAACACGATGGGGATTTCCCTCAGCTTGAACCCTTTTCGCCATGCGCGGACGCTCATCTCGATTTGAAAGGCGTACCCGTTGGAGACCACCTGGGACAGATCAATGGCTTCGAGCACTCGCCTGCGAAAGCACTTGAAGCCACCGGTCAGGTCCCAAATCCTGAGCCCCGTGAACCAGCGCGCGTAAATGTTGGCCAGATACGATAGCATGAGGCGGGTCATCGGCCAATTGACGACCGTCACCTTCCCCTGCAGGTAGCGCGATCCGAGCACCACATCGGCGTTCTCGATGGCGGTGAGAAACTCCGGCAGGTGGCGCGGATCGTGGGAGAAGTCGGCGTCCATCTCGAACACGCAGTCGAACGACCGCTCGAGCGCCCATTTGAACCCGGTGATGTAGGCGGTGCCGAGCCCGAGCTTGCCTTCACGGTGGATCGTGTGGACGCGCGGATTGGCGCGGCTCATCTCGTCGGCGATCGCGCCCGTGCCGTCCGGTGAGCCGTCATCGACCACCAGCACCTCGATGCGCGGATCCTGCGCCAGCACCTGCGGGATGATTTGAGGAAGGTTTTCCGACTCATTGTAGGTCGGAATGACGACCAGGGCGCGCTCAGGGTTGTTGGGCGCTAGGGCCACGCCGCCACCTCCCTGCAATACTCGATCCGAATATCGCCGCCAGCGCGATGACAAGCGAGAGCAGCGTCACGAGTGCGCCGTTGCGAAATTCCGGGCTCACGAAATCGAGCTCGACACGTTTCGCGCCAGCGGGGACAGGCACGGTGATGAGGGTCCAGTCTCCTCGCAGCACCCGCGCGGGGGTGCCGTCCACCCTGGCGCGCCAGTCGGGATCCCAGTTCTCCGAGATGACGACATAAGATGGTGCCGTCGGAGCCGGGTCCAGCGTCACGACCATGTTGCCGGGCTCCCACTGCTCGACTCTTGCGCGCGCCAAGCTCGGCGCGGGCATCTGGGTCACTGGAGGCGTCGCGACGCCGTCGCGAGCATCCAACAGGACGAGTCGATCATACGACAAGCGCGGGTCAGGCACCGCGGACACGATCGACGCAGAATCGAGCGACACGGCCACCGGTACGACGCGCGCGTACTCCGCGGGCGTGCGACGCTCGTACAGGTGGGCCGGAGTTCCCGACGCGGTTACGACATTGCTCAGCACGCGCGTAAAGCCGGGAATCGAGTCCAGCCCTTGTGTCTCGGTCGGCGTAATGACCCACCGCACCGCGAACAGCTCCCACAGATGCAGATTCCCGAGGTTACGCCACTGGTTGTTGTGCCGGCCCATGACGTCCCCGAAATACCGCAGCTCGAGCCCGTGCTGTCCCAGGAGCTGCGGGACGTCGAGGGCCATGAGGGTATTCCCCGGGTACACGCCCAAGTCGATGGTGCGGAACGGGACGGCGCCGGGTCCCACCCGAATGCGTGTGGTGACCTGGTCGGCACGGTACAACGTCTTGTGCAGATCGCTGTAAGTCCAGAACGGCCGCGCGTTAATCCAAAGGTCGGCGCCGATGACGATGGCGAGCAACGGCGCGAGCTGCACGGGCCGGAGTCGCTGCCGAGTCCACGCCCACACCACGCCCGCAACGAGCGCGAGCGCCACGGCGCTCGTCAACGCGCCGACCATGATGTCTCTGGGTGCTGCGAGCACCCCGCGCTCATTACCCAGGGCTCGCGCCATGTTGCCGAAGGCCCCGACCACCGCCAGCAGCGCGATGACGGCGCCTATGATCAGCCACGTACGCGCGAGGCGCAGGCTTCCCTGCTCGTTGTCCCGACGCTCCAGACGGTCGGTACCGAATCCTGCGAAACACGCGACGACGAAGGCCACCACAAAGAAGGCCATGCCCGGCGCGCGCATCTGCTTCACGTACGGCATGACGGCCCACCACAGCCGGTAGAACGGTGTGCCGCTGCCGAGCGCAATGAGCAGGAACAGCAGCCCGATGCCTGCGAGCCACCAGCGCAGCCGGCGGTCCGCGTCGGCCGAGCCGGCGCCCCAGATGGCGAGCGCGACGACGGGGAGGCCGAGATACTCGGAATGCAGTTTCAGCCCGTTGGGGCCCCAATACGTCCCCGGATTCCCCCACCCGGTGAAGAACTTCAAAACGAACTCGGGAATGTGCACCCACGGGATCGCGTAGCTCGTTGCGCCTTCAAAGCCGCCGGCCACGCTCACGGCACGCGCCGAGAGCGGCATGTACGCAAACGCCGGAAACAGCTGGATGGCAGCGAGTCCGAAGCCCAGCAGCACGGCGGCCAGCGCGAAACCGAGTCGTTGCGCGCGATCGCCCGCTGCTGCGGGACCGGTGCCGAACGCCAGATACAGGGCAAAGAGCCCGGCGGTGATCAGCATGTAGTAGGTGATTTGGACGTGCTGCGTCAGAATGCTCAACCCCACACCGATCGCGGCGATCGCGTAGCCGCGCGGCCGGCGATCGCGTATGCCCCGCACGAGTCCCAGCAGCACGAGCGGCATGAGGGCCGACACCACGAGTTTGCCATCGTGCCCCGGCTGGGCGTATGACGCGATCAGGCCGGAGAGTTGATAGGCGACCCCGGCCACCACGGATCCCGTCCAGGAGACACGCAGGCTGCGCAAGAAGAGGTATGTGAAGACCCCAGCCAGCACATAGTGGATGAAGAACCCGATGTTCGTAGCTGTCGGGGTTGGGAGAAAGTGCCGCAGCACCACCGCGGTCGGATACAGCACGTCGCCGGTGCCGATCGCCGCGATGTACGGCATGCCGGAGAAGATTTCTGGGTTCCACAGCGGCACATGACCGAGGCGATTCCACCATTCCGCGCCCCAGCCGCGGAACGGCACGCCCGCGGACAACTGGTCGCTGAACGGACCGGCCAGCCACTGCCCCGCGAGCATCGGCAGGCACAGGATCGCGACCCAGAACGTGAGCAGGACGATGGCGAACGGCGTTGGGCGAGCCGGTTCGTACTTATTCAGAAGGCGTCTCCGTTGTTCGGCCAGACAGCGCAACGGCGAGCAGGGCTGCCCCAACCTCACCGATCGTCAGTAGCACGCGGGATCCCACACTCGTTGCCACGGCGCCGCCGCTCCCGAGATAGGGGGTCAGCAAGCTGACGAGGAGCACTTCGCGAACCCCGATGCCACCCGGAGCGAACAGGGCGAGGGTGCCAAGAATGTAACTCAGCGTGAATGTGCCGCTCGCGGCGGCGATCGAAATCTGCGGGTAGGGGAGTATTCCCCGGATGAAGAGCCAAAATGAGAGTCCGTACGTCAGCCATCCCACCACCATCAGGGCGGCCCCTGCCCCGACGGCCGAGAGCGGCAACGGAGACAATGGATTGGTGGGGCTCAACGTTCGCCCCAGCCACCGCGCTGTCGGTCCCCAGACCAGCACAATCAGCGATGCCGCCGCGATCAGCAGTCCGATGACCACCCGAATGCCGGAGGCCTCGTGCGGTGTTGCGGCAGTCACGATCGCGATGCCGGTCCCAAGCACCAGCGCCTGGAACGCGACCGCTGACGCCGCCGCGGCGCTGCCCCGAACGCCCTCGCGCTGCGCCAGAACGACCAACCCGGTGACCGTCCAGACCTTCCCGGGCACGTATCGCCCGAGGTTGGAAAGGCACCAGGCGCGCGCCGCCGGCCGAAACGCGATGTGCTGTTGCCATCCGGCGAGCAGTCGCCGCCATGATTCGATGTAGAAGACGTAGGTGAGGAACACCGTGACCAGCGACAGTGCCAGCCATCCGGGCCGCAGCTCGAGGTGCATTTCGAGCGAGCGAAACTGGCCCCAATTGCGCTGCAGCGACCTGTACACGAGTACGACAACGACAACGGCGACGGCCGCCTGGATTGCCCAGAGCCACCGGCGTCGGGGGGGGATATTCACCGAATGGTGGAGATCAGTCCTTGACGAACTTATAGGCGACCGAGCGGGCCATCATCCACCAGGGCGCGGGAATCACCGGCTTGGGCCAGAGATACGTACCGCCCCAGTCGTCGAGCCGCAATCCATTCATCTCCCCGAGCCGCGTGATGGTCTGACGCGTCCAGCTGTAGATGTGCCCTTGCCTGTCCGGTACACGGAAGAGGTTCCAGATGATTTCCTTGAAGTGATACGGGTTCGGGACGGACACGACCCAGACCCCGCCCTTCTTCAGAATCCGGCGGATCTCGCCCGCCGTGTTGTACGCCGTGGGGGTGTGCTCGAGCACCTCGACCATGAACACGTTGTCGAAGGATTGGTCGGGGAATGGCAGCCCGGTCGTGATGTCGTGGATCAGGATGTCGGGCGCCGCAAATTCTGGAGCGATATCGAGTCCCTGGTATTTGATGCCCTTCGGGAGGTAGTTCCGCAGGTCACCGTTACGCGAGCCGATGTCGAGCACCGCGGCGCCGGCCTTCACCTGGGCCAGCTTGGTGGCACGACGAAAGCGCATCCGCTCCTCGCCGGAATTGCGCCAGTTGAATCGCTCGCTATAGAACTTGGTGAGCTCGGGAGAGCCGGTCGCGATACGCTCGGCCATCGTCATGCAGTCCTTGCGAAGAGGGGTATCTGGTAACTCAAACGCACCCCGAAAGATAACCAGCCCCCCGCTTCACAGAAGGGTTATAGTATCAGCCGCATGCGAATCCTCCACGTCGTGACGGCGTTCCCGCGCGGCCCCGACGACCCGATCGCGCCTTGGCTCGTGGAGCTGTTGCAGCGCTTGCGCGGCGCCGGTCACGACATCGAGGTTTTTACCTCGGCCTACAAGGGCTCGGCGGACCAGTCGTTTTCGGGCATTCCGGTCCATCGCTTCCGGTACTTTTTCCGTCGCTGGGAGAATCTCACCCACGAGGAGACCGCGCCCGACCGGATGCGACGCAACCTGCTCTATCGTGTCATGCCCCTCTTTTTCGTGGTCGCGGGCATGCTGGCCGTCTGGCGCCTGACGCGGCGGCATCAGTATGACGTGATTCATGTGCACTGGCCGCTGCCGCTCGCGCTATTCGGCTGGGCCGCGCAGCGCAGCGGCCAGCCGCCCGTTGTGACGACCTTTTACGGGGTTGAGCTGCGCTGGGTAAAGCATGTTCTCAAGCCCTTGAAGTGGTTTATCAAGTGGGCAGCGCGCCGCTCGGCGAAGGTGGTCGCCATCTCGTCGTACACGGCGAACGAGCTGCGAGAGCTGGTGAACGTCCCAGTCGCAGTGATCCCCTACACTGCCTCCCTGCCCCCGCCCTCCGCCTCCCACCCCTCAGCGGGAGGCGCGTCGACCATTCTGTTCGTAGGTCGTCTGGTCGAGCGAAAGGGTGTGTCACACCTCATCGAGGCCCTGGGACGGTTGAAGCGGCGGGACGCTCGCCTGGTGATCGTCGGTGACGGGCCGGAGCGCGCCCGCCTCGAGGCGCTGAGTCGGCAGAACGGCGTCGCGAGCCGCGTCGAGTTTCGGGGCAAGGTCTCGGACGCTGACCTCCAGCGCGCGTATCAGCAAGCGAGTGCGTTTGTCCTGCCGTCCGTGCTCGATGCCCGTGGGGACACCGAGGGCCTCGGCGTCGTCTTGCTCGAAGCGATGAACTACGGTGTGCCAGTCGTCGCCAGTAAGATCGGCGGCATCGTGGACATCGTCGCGGATCGGGAATCGGGCTTGCTCGTGCGCGCCGGCGATCCGGGAGCGCTCGCCGCGGCCCTGGATCAGGTCCTCGGGTCGCCCGACGAAGCGCGCCGGCTGGGAGAGAATGGCCGGCGGCGCCTGCGTGAGGAGTTCAGCTGGGACGCGATTGTGGCGCGGTGGGACGCGCTGTACCGCAGTCTCTAGTTAGCGGACGATGTCGACCCAACCCGCGTCGTTCGTCACGACGATGCGTCCACGAGCGGCGTCCAGCGCCATCTCGCGGACCGTCCCTCCCGTTCGGATGGTCTTGATGTGTGCTCGCGTGGTGCGGTTGAGCACTTCAACTTTTCCGGCGAACAGCAAACCGACGTATAGCCGAGCGCCAGTAGCGCTCAGGGCAATCGTGCTGGCCCCTGCGCCCACAGGGGCGGTCGACACGGCTCCGGAGGCAAGTGACACGATGTATAACGAGTCTGTGGTACCGCTGGTCACATACAGCTCCGAACGATCCGGCGCCATCTCCATTCCCAGCGTCTGGACGCCGAGCGTGAAGGTCCGCGCGATGGTCATGGTGTGCCAATTCACCTCGAGCACGCTGCCCCCGTCGCGTGTCGCTACGTACAAGAGCGAACCGTTCGGGTGCACGAAGAGGTGATGGGACGTCGCCGGCAGGTTCATCGAATCGAGAACGGCGCCCGTGGTGCTATTGAGCTTGTATAGACGGTTGACGTTGGTCGTCACGAAGAGGGTCGTTCCATCGAGGCTCATCGCCACCGGCAAAGGATCCCCCGTGACGGGGAATGTGTCGATTGCCACGCCCGTTGCCACGTTGAATACGGTGATATTCTGGCTGCCCTGATTGGCGACGTACGCTCGGGTGCCGGCGGGATTGAAGACGACGCCGCATGGGAGGGAGCCCGCCTGCGCTGAATCGGTGAAGGCCGTGCTCGTCAGGTCGAGCCGCTTGACCCACGGCACATCGAGGCGCGTGATGTATGCGATGTTGCCTGAGCTCGCGATGAACGTCGGCCGTGCACTAAGTGCCAGGCGGGTAATGCGGGTGGAATCCAACACGGTGATCATGGCGGTGTCCGCGACTGTTGCGGAGACGTGAACCGTGATGAGCGCCACGCCGGCGGGGCCCTGGGAGCGCACCAGACCGCCGCCACTGACCGTCGCGATCGAAGGCGACAGCGACGTGTAGTTCACGACGGCGGAAATCGGAGCGCCAGCAGCGTCTTGCACCGTCGTTCGCAGTTGCAGACTGTCATCCTGCAGAATCGCGGTATCGGGAGCGACTACAACGCTGGCGGGCATCGGCCCGCCCCCATCCGTAGCGTTGCTGCAGGTCCAGGCGGCGAGCGCAAGGAACGCGCTCGCAACCTGGGTCGAATGGATCGAACGCATCAGTGAATGTGAATGATATCCACCCACCCCGCATCATTGGCGACGACCATCTGATTGCGTGCGGCATCCGGCGCCACTTCTCGCGGAGTCCCGCCAGTCGTAATGGTTCGCACCACCGTCCGAGTTGCCGGATTCACGACCTCCACGAGCCCTGCGAACACCTCGCCGATGTACAGCTTGCCATCGGGACCGAGCGCCATCCCCTCGCCGCCACCCGACAGTGGCACATTGGTGATGTTGCCGTCCGACAGCCTGATGATATGCAGCTGATTGCTGAGCTCGTTGGCGACGTAGAGCTCCGACTGATCCGCCGAGATAGCCATCCCTTGTGGTCGTGCCCCGAGCGTGAACGTCCGCTGGACGGTCATCGTCTGCCAGTTCACCTCGAGCACCGATCCCCCATCCCGGGTGGCGACGTACAGCAGCGTACCGTTGGGATGCGTGAGGAGGTGATGCGACGTCGCCGGTAACGGCAGCGAGTCGGTGACGGTGTTGGTCGCCAGATCGACGCGCCACAGCATATTCGCGTTCGTGGTGACGAACAAAGTGCCGTCGTCCGTCGAGATGGCAACGGGCAGCGGATCGCCGGTTACGGGAATGACGCCGACCACCGTGTTGGTGGCGACGTCAATGATGCTGACGTTGTCGCTGGATTGATTGGCGACGTAGGCCCGCGTTCCGGTCGAATTGAAGACGATGTAGCACGGAATGCTTCCGACGGGGATCGACGCTGTGAACGTGTTCGTCGTGAGATCCAGCCGCGCCACAGTATTGCCGGACGCCTGACTCACGTAGGCGACGTTGCCGAACGTCGCTACGCCCAACGGACCATTGCCCAATGCGAGCCGGGCATAGCCGGTGTCCGGAGGCGGTGGGGGCGGAGGCGGTGGTGGCGGCGGGGGCGGCGGGGGGGGCGGGGGCGGCGGCGGAACGAGCGAATCATCGGGCTCGACCAAATCGACCCACCCCGCTTCATTGGTCACGATCATGTTGGCGCCCGACACGTCCCGCTGGATCTCGCGTGGCACACCGCCGACCGGGAGATACCGAACCGTCGTCTCCTGCGTGCGATCGATCACCTGCACATAGCCGGCGAACACCAGCCCCACGTACAGATCGCGGCCGTTGTTGCCGATGCCGAGCCCCTCGGCGCCGCTCGCAACGGGGATGTCGTGGAATTGACCGGTAGCGAGGTGCAGGACGTGCACGACGTTGTTCAGCTCGTTCGAGATGTACAGATCCAGGCCGTTGGGCGCGAACACCATGTCCTGCGTGCGACCACCCAAGGTGAACGTCCGCCGCACGCTCATGGTCCGCCAATCGACTTCCAGCACCGTTCCACCGTCACGAGTCGCGACGTACAGGAAGTTTCCCTTGGGATCCATGAGGATGTGATGCGATGTTGCGATGAGCGGAATGGACGCGACGACAGCCTTGGTAGCGAGGTTGATCTTCCACAGCGCATTGATGTTCGTCGTGACGAACAGGAACTTGCTGTCGGGTGAGATCGCGAGCGCGAAGGGATCACCC
>DASZCG010000223.1:0-13388 GCA_035943355.1 Gemmatimonadales bacterium | reverse complement strand
CTATGGAGGTGCGGTGCACCAGGTCTCTCCTTCGCCGGAGTCACGGCCCGCCGGTTGTCTCCTCCGGATCTTCTGGATGGGGCTCGGCAATCTCGCGCTGTTGATGATGACCATGCTGATCATCCAACGGCGCGCCTACTCCCTCATCGACGCCGTGTATTGGGTCATCGTCGCGGCTTTGATCGCGGCGCGTTACGTCGACATTACTCGTTTCCATGGTCTCACCGCGAGCGCCGAGCCTGCCACGCGGCGCGACTTTGGGCGCTATGGCGTCGGATTGGTCGTGGCCGCGGCGGCCGTTTGGATCAGCGCTCACCTGTTGGTTCTGGTTCTCTAGCGATGCCGGCGGTGCTGGCGACACTTGGGTCGGCAGCCGATACGGGCCACGGCGCTGTCGGGCCCCTGCTCATCGGCCTCGTCGTCATCCTCACAGCCGCGCGACTGGCGGGCGAGCTCGCGCGCCGAGCCGGCCAGCCGGCGGTGCTGGGTGAGCTGCTCGTCGGCATTCTGCTCGGTAACCTGCACAGGCTCGGGATCGGCTGGTTCCAGGGCATGGCGTCCGATCCGATCCTGAACCTCCTGGCGCAGCTCGGCGTCATCATCCTGCTGTTCGAAGTCGGTCTGGAATCCACCGTGCGCGACATGATGCGCGTGGGTATGACCGCAACGTTCGTGGCGGTCCTCGGCGTCGTCACGCCGTTCGCGCTCGGGTGGGGCGTTGGGGTGTGGATGCTGCCGGGGCACAGCGTCTACGTGCACGTATTTCTGGGCGCGACCCTCACCGCGACCAGTGTCGGTATCACCGCTCGAGTGCTGCGAGAGCTCGGCAAATCGCAGACGCCGGAGGCACGCGTGATTCTCGGCGCTGCCGTCGTCGACGATATCCTGGGCCTCGTCATTCTCGCCGTCGTGGCGGGGGCCATCGGCGCCACCAACATGGGGCAATCGCTGTCCCTTGGACCCGTGGCGATGGTGCTGCTCAAGGCCGGTCTGTTCCTGGGCGGTGCGCTGGCCCTCGGCACCTGGCTCGCGCCGCGACTGTTCCATTCCGCTGCGCGCTTACGCGGTCAGGGCGCGCTGCTGACGACGGCGATCGTTTTCTGTTTCGCGCTCGCCTATCTCGCCTCCGTCGTCGGACTCGCGCCGATCGTGGGCGCGTACGCCGCGGGTCTCGTACTCGAGAGCGTCCAGTGGCGCGACTTCACCGCGCGCGGCGAGCATGAACTCGAAGAGCTGATCGAGCCGGTCGCCACATTGCTCGTGCCCGTCTTCTTCGTGTTGATGGGCATGCACGTCGATCTGGCCGCGTTCGCGCGGACGGAGGTGCTCGGCCTGGCGGCGCTGCTGACGATCGCCGCGATCATCGGCAAGCAGGCGTGCGCGCTGGGGGCCGGCGGCGGTCTCAATCGGCTCGCGATCGGCATCGGCATGGTGCCGCGCGGCGAGGTGGGCCTCATCTTCGCGGGGATCGGTCTGACGCTGTCGATCGGCGGCGAGCCGGTCATCGACCAGGCGGTGTTCTCCGCCATCGTCATCATGGTCATCGTGACGACCATGATTACGCCGCAGGCCCTGAAGTGGAGCCTGGCGAGAACGCGTGGTCCCAGCGCGGCGCAAGCCGCATCGCCGAGCTGATGAGCCTACCGTGCTGAGGTCTGCACGAGATTTCCCGAGGGCGTCTTCGATTTGTTCAAAGGGGGTTCCGATGCCGGCGCCGTGACATAGCTTGCGTTTTATGACCGGTTCTCTCCGTACGCTCCCGCTCTCCCGTCGCCGTCGCTCGCGCCGCGGCATGGTCGCGCTGCTCGTGCTCGCCGCGCTCGTCTTCTGCGTGCCTCCCCTTGTCAGGCTGCTGGCGGAATGGCCGTGGTACGCCGCCATCGGATTCCAGCGCGTCTTCGCGACGCAGATCGTCGCTTCGCTCCTGCTCGGCAGCGTCGCCGGAGGCTTCGCGTTCGCGTTTCTCTACGCCAATCTCCGGTTCGCGCAACGGGGCGTCGTGCCGAATCCCGTCGTGG
Source organism: Gemmatimonadales bacterium (assembly GCA_035943355.1). Taxonomy (GTDB): domain Bacteria; phylum Gemmatimonadota; class Gemmatimonadetes; order Gemmatimonadales; family GWC2-71-9; genus 20CM-2-65-7. Next base: position 11,370 of record DASZCG010000223.1, on the reverse strand, counting down.
TCCGCATGAGCGGTGAGGGGGCGGCGCAGCTCGACGTCACCGGGCTCGTCCGACGCCTGGCGCTACCCGCCGCGCTCGGCCTGGCGCTGCTCATTGGCCTCGCCGCGTCGAGCGGCTGGCTCGGCGTGCTCGAGTTTCTGTACCGCACACCGTTCGGCGTGCGCGACTCGGTCTACGGCCGTGACCTTTCCTATTATGTGTTCACCCTGCCGGTGCTGACCGGCGTGCTCGCCCTCCTGACCGGTCTCGGGACGGTGTCGCTGATCGCTACGAGTGCGCTGTACGCCATGCGGGGCGACGTCATCGTGCGCGGGAAGACCCTGACGGTCGAGCCGTCTGCCCGCCGCCATCTCGGCCTGCTGCTCGCGCTGCTGTTCCTGCTCACGGCGCTACGCGTCGTGCTGGTGCGGCTCCCGGGGCTGCTGTATTCCACCACCGGCCCGTTGTTCGGCGCAAGCTTCGCGGATTTGCACGCCACGCGCATCGGTCTGTGGCTCGCGGCCGTCGCGGCGCTGGGCGGTGCGGGACTGGTCCTGTGGGGTGGCTGGGCACCCGGCGCAGCGCTCGGACGCGCCACGCTGCGGGCCGTCGCGCTCTATTTCGGCGTATCGGTACTGGCCGTGTTCGCCTACCCCGCCCTCGTGCAGCGGCTGGTCGTAGCCCCCAACGAGCTCTCGAAGGAAACGCCGCAGATCGCCCGGCACATTGCCGCCACCCGCCGCGCCTGGGGTCTGGACAGCGTGACCACGCGGGACTTTTCCGGGGAAGCCACCCTCACCGCGCGCGACATCCGCGCCAACGGCCCCACCATCGACAACGTGCGGCTGTGGGACCGCGACCCGCTGCTGCAGACGTTCGGCCAGCTCCAGGAGATCCGGACGTACTACGACTTCGTTTCGGTGGACGACGACCGCTACATGATCGACGGGAGCTATCGCCAGGTGCTGCTGTCGCCGCGCGAGCTCAATTCCGGCTCGCTGCCGACACGCACGTTCATCAACGAGCGGCTCACGTTCACGCACGGCATGGGACTGACGCTGGGGCCCGTGAACGAGGTCACCGAGGAAGGGCTCCCGGTTCTGTTCGTCAAGGATCTGCCGCCCGCCTCGAGCGTGTCGCTGCGCGTGACGCGGCCCGAGATCTACTACGGCGAGCTGACCGATTCGTGGGTGTTCGCGCGCACCGGCCAGCCCGAGTTCGACTATCCCTCGGGCGACGAGAACATCTTTACGAAGTACGCGGGCACCGGCGGCGTGCAGGTGCGTTCGCTGTTCCGCCGGCTCGTGCTGGCGGCGTATTTCCGCTCGCTCAAGGTGCTGTTGTCGAGCGACATCACGAACGAAAGCCGGGCGCTCTATTTCCGCAACATCCGCCAGCGGGCGCGCAAGGCGCTGCCCTTCCTCGTATTCGACGCCGACCCCTATATGGTGATCGACGAGCGGGAAGGCCGGCTCCGCTGGATCCTCGACGCCTACACGATCACCCGCGGCTACCCGTATTCGCAGCCGCTGTCGAACGGCGTCAATTATATGCGCAACAGTGTGAAGGTCGTGATCGACGCGTATGACGGCACGGTAACCGCCTACCTCGCCGACCCCGGCGATCCGCTGATCCACACGTACGCCAGGATCTTCCCCGGGATCTTTCAGCCGCTCGATTCCGTGCCCCCGGGTGTACGCCCACACCTGCGCTATCCCGAGGACCTGTTCCGCGTGCAGAGCGACCTGTATGGGACTTATCACATGGCGGAGCCGGACATTTTCTATCACCGCGAGGACCAATGGCAGAAGCCGGTATTGCCGCAGGCGCCCGAGCGTCCCGAGCTGTTCCAGCGCCACATGATCATGCGGCTGCGAGGGGAGGCGCGGGCGGAGTTCATCCTGATGGTGCCGTTCACGCCGCGCGGCAAAGACAACCTGGCGTCGTGGATGGTGGCCCGTAACGACGGCGCGAACTATGGCCGGCTCGTCGTCTATCGTTTTCCCAAGCAGAGCCTCGTGTTCGGGCCCACGCAGATCGTCAACCGCATCAACCAGGACACGGAGATCGCGCGCCAGCTGGCGCTGTGGGACCAGGGCGGATCCACGGTGATTCGCGGCAATTTGCTCGTCATCCCGATCGAGGAATCATTGATCTACGTCATGCCGCTGTACCTGCGTGCCCAGGGGGGACGCATTCCCGAGCTCAAGCGCGTGATCGTGGCGCATCAGAACCGCGTGGTGATGGAGCCGACGCTCGACGAGGGATTGGCGCGGCTGTTCGGCGAGGGAGGCCGCGTAACGACGGAGCCGGGCCCAACGGCTGAGCCGGGCACGACGCCGCGCACCGCCGACCGGCATGTGGCCGAGCTCGCCCGGCAGGCGAACGATCTGTACCAGCGAGCCCTCGCGGCGCAGCGCGCGGGCGACTGGGCCCAGTACGGCGAGCTGGTGTCCCGGTTGGGCGAGGTGCTGCGGCAGCTGCAGGCGGCGGCGCCGGAGAACCGGCCGTAACGACGGTGCGCGCGGTGGTGGTGGCACCGGGACGCAAGGGGTCGGCACCGTTCTCGAGCTCTGACTACACGCCGATCGCCGACTACGGCGTCATCGGCAATCTCCGAACGACGGCGCTCATTTCGACCGCCGGCTCGCTGGATTGGTGCTGCCTTCCCGATCTCGACAGCCCGAGCGTCTTCGCGGCGATTCTCGATCGCGCCCGGGGCGGGCGGTTTCGCGTGGCTCCCGCCGGCCCCGCGACGAGCACGCAGGCCTATCTCCCCGCTACCAACATCCTCCAGACGACGTTCCGCGCGGCCGGCGGCACGTTGGCCGTCACCGATTTCATGCCGCTCGAGAACGCTCCGCCTGAGGTCCATCGGGTGCTTGCCTGCAGCGCGGGCGAGGTGGACGTCGAAGTCGAATGGTCGCCCAGGTTCGATTATGCGCGGGCGCGCATGGAAATTCGCGGCGCCGTCGCGCGGGCCGGCGGGCTGCGCATGGCGTTGGCGGGTCTGCCCGTGACGCCGGAGATTCGTGACGGCCCGACCCTGTATGCCCACTTTCACCTGTCCGCCGGGAAGAGCGTCGTGCTGGTGAGCCGGTTCGATTCGGAGGACGTGCGCGACGACAGCGAGCATTCGCGCCGGGCCTACGAGAAGACCCGTGATGGCTGGCTGGCCTGGGTGCACCGCTGCGACCGGGCGGCGCCGGGCGAGTGCGGCATCGCGGGGCGGTGGCACGACCAGGTGGTGCGCTCGGGGCTCGCGCTCAAGCTCCTCACCTATGCGCACACCGGCGCGCTCGCGGCCGCCGCCACGACGTCGCTGCCCGAGCGCATCGGCGGCGTGCGCAACTGGGACTATCGGTTCACCTGGATCCGGGACGCGGCGTTCACCGTCCAGGCGCTCTTTTCGCTCGGGCACCACCGGGAGGCCTTCGGCTTCCTCGAATGGGCTCGGCGGGTGACCAAAGACAGTCAGCCGTTCGGGTTGCAGATCATGTACGGCTTGCGCGGCGAGACCGAGCTGCCGGAGACCGTGCTCGGGCATCTCGAGGGCTACCGCGGCTCGCGCCCCGTGCGCATCGGCAATGGCGCCGCGAAGCAGCGCCAGCTCGACGTTTACGGCGAGCTGATGGGGGCGGCGTTCGAGGTGCTGCGCTGGGGTGCCACGATGGATGCGGAGCTGTGGCGCTTTCTCGCCGCGGTCACCGATCTCGCGGCGGCGCGGTGGCAGGAGCCCGACCACGGGATCTGGGAAGTGCGCGGCGGGCCCCGGCAGTTCGTGTACTCCAAGGTGATGGTCTGGGTGGCGCTCGACCGCGCGATCCATCTTGCCCAACGCTTTGGGCTGCCGGGGAACGTCGCGGCGTGGCAGCGGGCGCGCATCGCCGTGCGCGCGGCGATCCTGCACCAGGGGTACGACGAGCGGCTCGGGGCGTTCGTGCAGTCATTCGGCTCGCGAGCGCTCGATGCGGCGAACCTGCTCATTCCCATGCTCGGCTTTCTGCCGTTCGATGACCCCAGAGTGCAGGGCACGATCGATCGCACGCTCGAGCGATTGACAGAGCATGGCGTCGTGTATCGCTATCTCAGCGACGACGGCCTGCCGGGCGGCGAGGGGGCCTTCGGTCTCGCGACGTTCTGGTTGGTGGACGCGCTGGCGCTGTCAGGCCGCACCGAGGAGTCGCGGGCGTTGCTGGAGGGCATGGCGGGGCGTGCCAATCACCTGGGTCTGTACGCCGAGGAGTTCGACCCGCGGAGCGGCGCCTTGCTGGGCAATTTTCCTCAGGCGTTCACGCACACGGGCTTCATCAATGCCGCGATCTATCTCGAGCGGGCCCTCGGCAAGCGGCCGCCGGTGCCGGCGCCGATGGGCTCGCAGCAGCACCGCGCCGAGTCGGGGCACGAGCCGGGGGCGGCCGCGTGAGCGGCGAGTGGCGTTGGCGCCCTAGAAGGCCTGGTCCCATCGCTGCGATAAGCGAATCGCCGAGCTGATCAGACCCACCATACTGTAGGTCTGCACGAAATTCCCCCACTGTTCTTTGGTCTTCGGATCGATATGCTCGGCGAGCAACCCGTGACGGTTGCGACACGCCAGGACGTACTCGAACATTCGCCGGGCCTCGTCGCGCTCGCCGATCGCCGCGAGTGCGTTGATGTACCAGAACGTGCACACCAGAAACGCGTTCGCTGGCGTCCCGAAGTCATCGGGCGTCGTGTAACGGAAGACGAAGTCGCCGCGCTTCAACTCTTTGCCGATCGCGCGCACCGTCGCGACGAAGCGCGGGTCGTCGTCCGCGACGAAGAACAGCTCGTTCAGCTGCAGCAGGCTGGCATCGAGCGTGTCTCCTTCGAACGTGGCGACGAAGGTCCCCAGCTTCTCGCTCCACGCCCGTTTCGATATGACCTCGTGCATCGCGTGCGCGTGATTGCACCAGTACGCCGCTCGATCGGCGAGGCCGAGGTGTTTGGCGATGCGGCCGAGTCGCTCGCAGCCGACCCAGCACATCACCGCCGAGAACGTGTGGACCTTGGTGGAGCCGCGGAGCTCCCAGAGACCGGCATCGGGCTGATCGAACAGCGTCACGCAGCGCTCGCCCAGCGGCTCGAGCCGGCGAAACAACGACGCATCACCCTGCTGCGCGAGCCGCCGGTCGTAAAACACGTGCGTGGCGGCCAGAATCGACGAGCCGTACACGTCGTGTTGTGTCTGCTCCGACGCCTGATTGCCGATGCGTACCGGTCCGATGCCGCGGTAGCCGGGGAGCGAATCCACGACTCGCTCCGGCGGTAGCCGGTGGCCGGTGATCGTATACACCGGGTCGAGCGGCCGGTCCGCACCTTCGGCGACGATGTTGAGAATGGAGCTCAGGTAGCGCTCCATTTTCTTCGTCGCGCCGAGGCGGTTCAGCGCCGTCACCACGAAATACGCATCGCGCAACCAGCAGAAGCGGTAGTCCCAGTTGCGGCTCGAGTCAGCCGCTTCGGGAATCGACGTGGTCAGGGCCGCGATAATCGCGCCCGTGTCCTCGAACACGTTCAGCTTCAGCGTGATCGCCGCCCGGATCACGGCGTCCTGCCACTCGAACGGAATCGCCAGCGAGCGCACCCATTCGCGCCAGTATGCGGTGGTCTCCGACAGGAAGCGCTTCCCCGTTTCGTCCGCGGCATCCTGCAGCGTCTCGTCGGGGCCCAGCACGAGCGTGACGACTTCGTCGAGGAAGAACGCGTTCTCCTCGAGAACGGACGTGATGGGGACATCACTGGTGAGCCGCAAGACGATCTCTTTACCCACATAGCGAATGTGATTGGACCCGTAGGTCGTCGCGACCAGCGGACGCCCATACTCCTGTGCGGGGCGCAGGCGCACCCGAATGCGCGGATGTCCCGCAATGCGGTGGACGCGGCGGACCAGCATCATGGGACAAAAAATCCGCCCGTGGTGCTCGAAGCGCGGCGCGAAATCGATGATTTCCAGCGCGCCGCCCGCGGAATCCGCCATGCGCGTGACGAGTATGGGAGTATTGTGCAGGTAGCGCTGCTCGGTCTTCACGCAATCGAGCAGCTCGATCGTGAAAAACCCGATGTCCTCGCTCCCCTTGAGCAGCGAGCAAAACATCGGATCGCCGTCGAAGCGCGGAAAGCAGGCCCAGGTGATTTCCGCGTCGGGGTTCACGAACGCGCCGATCGTCCCGTTGCCGATCAGGGCTAGATCGAGCGAAGCCATTGCTCCACCGCCATGACGTTGTCGAGGCGCCAGCCGGCCACGCTGTCCCCCGTCCCCACCTTTATCGAAAGCCCACCCAGCCGGTTGACCGTCTCGAATCCGATTTCGTCGCTGGTATCGTCCCCCACGAACACGGGGGTCCGGCCGGCGAAGGGCGGCTCACTCATGAACTCGAGCAGAGCGCGGCCCTTGTCCCTGCCGGCGGGCTTGAGCTCCACGACGCTCTTGCCTCGCTGGATCCCGTAGTCGTCGCCGAGCTCCGGGAGCAGCGCGTCGACGGTGCGATGCACGAACTCCGCCAGCTGGGGGGCGCGCCGGTAATGGAGGGCCAGGGATAGTCCCTTGTCCTCGAGCAGCAGCCCCGGCTTGTCGACGATGGCGTGCGCCAGGCGCTCGCGGATCGGCGCCAGATCCTGGGCGGGTTGGTGCCGCGTCGCCTCACCTGCGGCGTTGCGCCGCTCGGCGCCGTGCTGGCCGGAGGCGGGTAGTCGCACGTGCGGGAACAGCCGGTCGAGATCGGCCAGCGAGCGTCCGCTCACGAGCGCAACCGCGCCACCGGTGTCGCGATACAGTTGTTCCAGCATGAGGCGCAGCTCTTCGCTGACGTGCACGGCGGCGGGCGTGTCGGCGAAATCGACCAGCGTGCCATCGAGGTCGAAGAAGTAGGCCCACTCCCGGCGCGGCGGGGGTGGGGGACTACCGCTCAACGGCCGCTCGGGCGCGCCGTTCGCTGCCGCGGCCGATAATGTCGTCCAGGCGGCCGCGGCGCCGCATCGCCGCCGCGTCCATCAGCATTCGCCCGGCCCAGCGGAACACGTTGAAGTCCTCTAACAGGCCGCGCATCAGACGCATGCGCGTGCGCTGCTCCGCGGCGCCCATTGTGAGTGCGAGCTGCAGCGCCGAGGCGCATTGATCGGTGTCGTAGGGATTGACGATCAGCGCCTCGGGCAGCTCGCGCGCGGCGCCGGTGAAGAGGCTCAGAATCAGCACCCCACGCTCGTCATCGCGCGCCGCCACGAATTCCTTCGCCACGAGGTTCATGCCGTCGTGCAACGACGTGACCATGCACAGATCGGAGCCGCGGTAATATTCGAAGATCTGGTCGGGCTGATGGTGCTCGACCTTCAGGATGATCGGGGGATGCAGGGCCTCCGGGAACCGCTGATTGATGTGGGTTGCCAGCTCGCGCACGCGCGCTTCGTACGCCCGGTACTGTTCGATATGAATGCGCGTGGGTGCCGCAATCTGAATGAAGGAGAACTTGCCGATCCATTGCGGCTCGAGCTCCAGCAGCCGCTCGACCGCGCGCAGCCGCTCCTCGATGCCCTTGGTGTAGTCGAGCCGCTCGACGCCGATCCCCAGCGCCTGCTCGGGCGGAAGGTTGTTTCGCTGGCGGATCTCCGTACGGCACTGCTCGACCGGCTTGGCGACCAGGTCGGCAGCGGGCGGGAACTCGACTGAGATCGGATAACGCCGCACCGACGTGACCTTACGCCGGTAGGTGACGGAGAACTCCTCGCGATCGACGCGGGCCTCGAGCACGCGGTCGACCGTGTCCACGAAGTTGTTGACGTGGAACTGGGTGTGGAACCCGAGGATGGTGCTGCCGAGCATTCCATCGAGCAACTCTTCGCGCCAGGGGCAGATGGCGAACGCCTCGGGGTTCGGCCAGGGAATGTGCCAGAAGGAGATGATCGTGGCCGCGGGCAATGCATCCTTGATCAGCCGCGGCAGCAGCGCAAAGTGATAGTCTTGCACCAGCACGATCGGGTCTTTTGACTGCGCGACCTCCTCCACAGCGTGGGCGAACTTGACGTTCACCTTCACGTACTGATCCCAGTCGCTGCGGCGGAACACCGGCCGGACGTGCGCGATGTGGCACAGCGGCCAGATGCCTTCGTTCGCGAATCCGTAGTAATAGCCGGCTTCCTCCTCCTCGGTGAGCCAGACGCGGCGCAGCTTGTAAGCCGGACGCTCGGGTGGCGGGGGGAGGGCGACGGTGTCGTGCGAGTCCACGGTGTCGCGATCCGCGGTTCCGCCGCCATGCGCGATCCAGGTACCCGAGCAGGCGCGCATGATCGGCTCCATCGCCGTCACGAGCCCGCTGGCCGGCCGCCAGACCTGGATCTCGGCGCCGCGCCGCATGTGAATGTACGGCTCGCGGTTCGACACCACGATCACTTCCTCGCCGCGCAGCTCGCGCTGCAGGATCTGGCGCAGCGTGGCGGGCGACCAGGCGAGCCGCTCTTCGTCGCGCGAACGGTTATCGGCCGTCAGCTCTTCGATCAGCGCGCGCAGGTCACGCGCGATGGGGCGCAGCTCCGGCGGTGGCCGGCCCCCCCCCCTCCACCCCCCAACCCGCGCGTGGTCCCGGGAGCCGTGAGGAGAGTGTCCCCGTGCAGCAGCGCGCGCAGCCCCTGCTCCCAGCCGCGCCACGAGAGCTGGGCGATGGCGACGGTGATGAGCGCGACGGTCAGGCCGAGCCCGACGAAGAACAGGAACAGGTATTCGCGCGTCTCGCGGCTGCGGCGCGCGATGAAGCTCATGTCGTGCACCAGCGCCAGCCGGCCGATGGTCGCGATCGGGCGCACCGACACGTAGACGGGGCCCGTCGCGGTCTGCAGCAAGCGGCCGCCGCCCGTACCCTCGGCGAAGCGATCCAGGTCGGCACAGCGCACTTCCTTGGGGAGCGTGGGGGTCGCGATGGCGTCGGTATTGTCAGCGGGACAGAACGCGACGGCGAGCACGCGTTCGTCCTGCGTGATCCGCGTGAAGAACTGCACGACGCGCCGCCGGTTGCGGGCCTGCATCAGCTCCTGCAGGGGATCGTCGACCGTGTTGGCAATCAGGTCGGCGCGCACCTCGAGATCGCGGCTGAACCAGCTGAGCATGAGCCGGTTCACCAGCGGCACCGCCGCGTAGGCGAAGATGCCGAGCGCGACGAACAGGGGCACGACAAAGCGCAGCGACAATCGCATGGTCACAACATACCCATACCTCGCGATGAGTTCCACGATTGTGGTCGGCTCGGCCGCCATCGCGCTCGCCGCGAGGGGATCAGTCGGTTGGTGATTCGAGAAACGAAAGGCATGCGATCGATGCCGGACCTACTTCCCTGGTCGGTACAGGATCACATTTGCCTTCTCGAGCGTGATCAGCCCACCGCCGATCATCTCGCTCAAGTCCGGCAGAATTCCCTGAATGACTGCATCGGTCTCTACGACCTCGATGATGATGGGCAGATCCATCGAAAGTCGCAGCACCTTGTCCGTATGCAGCTTGCTCGACGCGCCAAATCCCGCCACGCCGCGGAGCACGGTGGCGCCCGCCAGGCCCTTGCTGCGGAAGCGCTCGAGCAGGGCCTCGTACAGCGGTTTGCCGTGATACTTGTCGCTCTCGCCGATGAAGACGCGCATCAGGGTGCGCTCGCCGCGAAATTTCTCGGTCATCGAGCCGGACCTCAGAGCAATTTGTCGGCGAGCGCGCTGCCGGTGACCACGGCAACGACGCAGCCTCCAATGGTGGCGGTCATGTAGAGTGCCGCTCGCAGATAATCGCCGTCGTGGAGCAGCGTGACACTCTCGTAGCTGAACGTACTCATCGTGGTAAACGCGCCGCAGAATCCGATGGTGAGTCCCGCGCGCAGATCGGGCGTGATCAGGGTCGCGCCGGTCGCAAGCCGCAGGATGAAGCCGAGCAGCAGCGTTCCGGCCACGTTCACGGTGAGGGTGCCCAGTGGGAAGCCGCTCGTCGTTCGGCTGTGGATCCAGCCTTCGAGCCCGTAACGCGACAAGGTGCCCGCGATGCCGCCGAGCGCGATGTAAAGGATCGTCAAAAGAAAACTCCTGCCGTGCGTGGTTCAGGTAGGAGTCATCAGCCCGAAGGGGCGGTTAAAGGCGAACTCCATCGCCGGGAGGAAACATAGTGCTAAAGGGCTGTCAGCGGAGGACTACGCGGGCTTAGGGGGCTTCCACTTGACGGTCGCTTGCGTCCGTTCTACTACTATCGTCGCGCCAGAGTCGGAACATCGGCCGGCGATGATTCGCCTCCTCCGCAACGCCTCCGCACCGACGCTACGAAGGGACGTCCGCTGACCGGGAAACTCCTGTACGAAGGAGGCCCTACATGCTCGCCCGATTTTCCCGCTTCCTCATCCCTACCACCGCCGTGATGCTCGTGCTGTCGTCCTGCACGCGCGACGCGCCGGTGCAGCCACCGCGCGCGAATGTCATCGCGCAGGACACCGGTGGACCCCCGCCGCCGAACGACTTCCGCGACAGCGCCCGATTCGTGGCGTCCCTGCCGTACTTCGACAGCACCGACGTGACGAACGCCACGATCGAACCGGGTGAGCCCAGCTCGGCGTGCCATGATTCGATCGCTCCTCCGACCCGCACCGACTGGTATCTCTACGTATCACATGCCTCGGGCACCGTGCAGCTCACCGCTCAGTTGTTCGGTCCGGCCCCGGGCATACTGTCGGTATACCGCAGCAGTGCGGACACGCTGATTCCAGGCGGATGTAATCCGAACTTTGGACCGGTGACGTTCAACGCCGATTCCGGCGCGGCGTTCTTCTTCCAGATCTCGGATTCTGCCGGCGCGACTGGTCCGACGGTCTTCAGCCTGCAGCAGGACACGATCATTCCGCCGCCGCCGCCGCCACCACCGCCCGGCAACGACAACTTCGCGGACGCGCGGGTCGACACGGTGGTACCGTACAGCGATACGGCGGACTTCACGGGCGCGTCGCGCGAGCCCAACGAGCCGGTAACATGCTTCTTCCAATCGAGAACGGTATGGTATGCCTTCACGTCGCCCACGACGCGCGCGGTCTCGATTGGTGTGCAGTCGGGGTTCTTCCACGGCATCAGCGTCTACACCGGCAACTCACTGGGCAATCTGCAATTCCGCACGTGCGGGAACGGCTCCTTTGGGTTCACCGCGGTCGCCGGTGTGACGTACTTCATCCAGGTCGGCGGGGACTTCGACGAACGGGCGATCTTCTTCATCAACCCACCGCCGCCGCCACAGGCGAATTTCTTCACGTCGCCTGGCGATCCCTCGACGTTCGATCTCGTGCAGTTCTTCGACGCGTCGTTCGACCCCGGCGGGATTGGCATCCAGACGTGGCAGTGGAGCTTTGGCGACGGAGGGTCCAGTAA
>DASZCG010000222.1:0-2465 GCA_035943355.1 Gemmatimonadales bacterium | reverse complement strand
CCCAGTCTCGGACCGGCGTCCGATCTCTACTCGCTTGGCGCCGTGCTCTTCCAGATGGTGACGGGCGCGCCGCCGTTCGACGGCGACTCGTCTCAGCAGATCGTCGGCAAGCACATCGCCGAACCGCCACCCGCTGCGTCGGACGTGAATGCGCAGGTGCCGCGCGAGCTGTCGGACGTGATTCTGCGGCTGCTGCAGAAACAGCCGAAGGACCGGTTCCACTCTGCGGCCGAGGTGATCGCGGCGCTCGAGAGCGACAAGCAGCCGAGCACGATGCGTTCGCGAGCGTCAGCGGCAGCCGCTGCGACCGAGCTGCTGGTGAGCGGAGCGACAACCAACCAGGCCGCACGTCGGCAAGTCGGCACGCCGGCACGACGGAGCCGCGGGCGTTGGGTGCTGCTCGTAATCGCCGCGCCGCTGCTCGCCCTGGGTGCGGGGGCGTGGTTCTTCCGGCAGCCGACGCTCGTATTCGAGAACGCGTTGAACGACATGGTGACGGTGCAGGTCGCCGGCGAGGAGCGGCGCATTCTGCCGGGTGGGTCCTTTACGCTCAAGCTCGATCGCGCCCGGAGGCTGGATGTGTCATGGCAGCTCGTGCCGCGGCTCGGCGTCTCGCTCGGCGACACGATCTCGCTCCCGCGGCCGCGGGGCACCGTGCACCTCGCGGCCACCGCAAGTCCCAAACACGGCGCCTATTTCGCTCCGCTCATCACCAACGAAACCGGTCAGTCCTTGTCGATCATCGTGAACTCGGGGTTGGCGGGATCAACGCGCTGCGGCTGCACCATCCCTCCCGGTGCGGTGCGCATGATGATCGGCTACTACCCGTTGTATCAAAATTCCACCGTGCGGGCGGAAGCGAACGGCCGGTCGGCGACCTTCGAGAATCTCGGGCCGCAAGCGAATGCGACGAATGGTGTTGTTGGACTGTTGTTTCGCTCGGGAGATCTCCGCTAGGCCGCCGGCCGTGTCCTCACATCGCCGACATATCCATAATTGTGGATATGTCATTGGGGCACACCAGAACCTGACACGCTTCGCATAATCTTCGCCTTGTGAGGGCCCGGACGGCCGGGCAGCCTCTTGGTGTCCTCCCCAGGAGCTGACATGCCCAGCATTCATCGCCCGCTTTTCACAGTTGCCGTTGCCATTCTGGTTTCTTCCTGCGCCGCCGCACCACCGCAGGGAAACTCGCGTGACCTCGCCGCGCTCGACGCAGTAACGAGCAGCATCTCCGGCTTGCCGGTCACGACCTCCTCCGCAGACGCGCGCAATCATTTCCAACAGGGACTGCGCGAGCTCGACCTGACGCGCGCCTTCGACGCACAAGAGCACTTCAGGCGCGCGGTCGCGGCCGATTCGACGTTCGCGATCGGCTATCTCAACGTTGCCACGACCAGCAACTCGCTCGAGGATTTCAAGACCAACCTCGCGCGCGCCGAGCATTTCGTTGCCAACGCATCAGAGGCGGAGAAAATCCAGATTCAGATCGTGCGCAAGGGCTTCGAGAATGACGTCAGCGGCCAGCTTGCATTGGCAGAGCAGCTCGTCGCGAAGTTTCCGCAGAGTCCGCGCGCGTTACTCATTCTCTCCGGCATTCAGGGAGGGTTGAACCGCCAGGCGGACAACCGGGCGAGCGACGAGAAGGCGTTGGCGCTCGCGCCGAAATTTCTCGCCGTGCACGTCGACATCGGCAACTCGTACCTGTTAGGCGAGCCGAAGGACTTCCAGAAAGCGCTGCACCATTTCCAGGCAGCCGAAGCGCTGGCGCCCAACGAACCCGGGATGCACGACGTGCTGGGCGATGCGCAGCGCGCGCTCAACAACCTTCCCGCTGCTCGCGCCGAATACACCCGCGGTCATGAGCTGAATCCGCGCGATGCGTCGCTGCTGCAGCAGCGCGGCCACGTCAATTCGTTCGCCGGCGACTACGCCGCCGCGCGCGCGGACTACGACTCCTCGATGGCGTTGGGGCGGGGCAACGAGCGCGGCTTCTTTGCGCCGTTCCGCGCCTATGTCAGTGTGTACGCCGGGGACCCTCCGGGCGCGATCGCCGAGCTCAACCAGCTGGTCACACAGGCCGACGGGATGAACCTGCCGGATCCGCTGGCGGTGAAGGTGAACGCGCTGACCAACGTCGTGGTAATCGCCATCGCAACCCGTGACTTCCCGGCGGCGGCGGCGGCGCTGAAGCAGCGCCTGCCGCTCGCCAGGGAGCAGGCGGACAAGAGCGGCAGCGCCGGCTTTCGCCGCGCGACTGAAGCGAATGGCGCGTATTTCAACGCATGGCTGGCCGCCCGGAAGGGTGACTACGCGACGGCCAAGCGTGAGGCGGACCGCTACGCGACGATCGTGGCGCCCGACGCCAACCCCCGGAAGATGGAGGCGTTCCATCAGCTGCACGGGTTCATCGCCGCCTACCAGGGCAAGCAGGCTGAGGCTGCAGCGCACTTTGCTCAGGGGAA
>DASZCG010000221.1:0-6344 GCA_035943355.1 Gemmatimonadales bacterium | reverse complement strand
GCCGGCAACATGATCGGGACAGGGCTCTTCTTGCTGCCGGTCAATCTCGCCTCAGTGGGCGGCATCGCGATCTTCGGCTGGATCGTCGCCACCGCCGGAGCGGCGGCACTCGGCCTCATTTTCGCGAAGCTCGGGGAGCTCAATCCTCAGGAAGGAGGCCCCTACGCGTACGCGCGCGACTTCCTCGGACCCTACGCGGGGTTTCAGACCAACTACGTCTACTGGTTCGGGAACTGGATCGGCAACATCGCGGTCGCAGTCGCGGCGGTGGGCTACCTCGCCCAGCTCGTTCCCCCGCTGGCTCAGCCGCCGGCCAGCGTCTTCGCCACGGCCGTGGTGATCTGGATTCTCACCGCCATGAACATCCTGGGGCCGAGGGTGGTCGGTGCTCTGGAAACGTGGACCATGAGTCTCGCCTTGATTCCGATCATCGCGATCGCGGTGCTCGGCTGGTTCTGGTTCAAGCCGGGCGTCTTTCTCGCGAGCTGGAACGTCAGTGGCGGATCCGCGGCGAGCGCGATTACCCGCGCCGCGTCGATCGCGCTGTGGGCGTACATGGGCGTGGAGAGCGCGGCGGTCTCGGCCGGCGTCATCGAGAACCCGAAGCGCAACATCCCTCTTGCCACCATCATCGGTCTGGGTGTTTCGGCGATCATTTACATCCTGAGCTCGACCGTGATCATGGGCATCCTCCCGAACGCCGATCTCCAGAGGTCGCACGCGCCGTTCGCGGAGGCCGCCCGCATGGCCATCGGCACCTCCGGGATGGTCATCATCGCCCTGTGCGCGATTTTCAAGTCCGTCGGATCATTGGGCGGGTGGATGCTACTTGTGGGACAATCTGCCAAGGCCGCGGCGGACGACGGCATGTTTCCCAAGGTCTTCGCCCGTCTCAACGATCGTGGCGTTCCGGCCAGGGGACTCGTGATCGTCGGCGTGCTGATGACGATCGTCCTCTTTGCCACGATGTCCCCCACGATCGCCGGCCAGTTCAACCAGATCATCAACCTGGCTGTCATCCTCGTCGTCGTGCCCTACATCTACGCGTCCGCGGCGGTGGTGAAAGTGGTCTATGACCATAAGGTTCCACCACGCACGTTCCAGTTGTTCAAGTGGATTGCGGTGGTGGCGGTGCTCTACTGCCTCGGCACCGTGTGGGGCGGCGATGCCCCGACGGTGGTCCACGCGATGGTGGTGCTGCTCCTGAGCGTGCCCCTCTATCTGTTCTTCATTCGCTCGATGGAGACGGCCCGCACACGCAAGCAGGTAGCCGGCTGATGGCTTCCGCCCGTTCCGCTGCCGCCGCCCACCTCGCCGATCCGAGAGACTTCTCGGTCGTCCTGGGAGGGCCGCTGTTCCAGCTGTTCCGACGAGCCCATCTCGCGGGTAATGGACTCGAGCTGCTGCGCCAGCGTGTGCTCGCGATCACGGCGCTCAGCTGGTTGCCGCTCTTGATACTCACCGTCTGGCAGGGACTGGCGTTAGGGACAAAGGTGCCCGTTCCGTTCCTGCGCGATATCGAGGCGCAGGCGCGCTTTCTCCTCTTCGTTCCCCTGTTGATTGGCGCCGAGCTCATCGTGCACCAGCGGTTGGGATTGGTAGCCAGCCAGTTTCTCAAGCGCGGGCTCGTCCCGGAGGACGCGCGGCCGCGATTCGATGCCGCCGTCGCCACGACGATCCGCCTGCGCAATTCCGTCGTGGCAGAGCTGGCGATGATCGCTCTGGTCTACGTCGTTGGGCTCCAGCTCGTGTGGCGACAGCATTCGGCGCTGGACGTCGCGACCTGGTACGCAACCCCCACCGCAGAGGGTTGGAGATTCTCCCTCGCCGGCCGCTGGTACGTGTACTTCGCTCTCCCCCTCGCACAGTTCCTGCTGCTGCGATGGTATTACCGCCTGTTCATTTGGGCGCGTTTCTTGTGGCAGGTGTCTCGCATCGACCTCCGCCTCGTCGCCACTCACCCAGACCGAATCGGCGGTCTGGGCTTTCTCGCCGTCGCCACTGCGGCATTCGCGCCGCTGGCCGTGGCGCACGGGGCGTTCCTCTCCGGGTGGATCGCCAGCCGCATCTTTCTCAACCACGCGGCGCTGCTCGATTTCAAGGTCGTCATTATCGCCGTCGCTGTGTGGATGCTGCTGCTGTTTCTCGGGCCGTTCCTCGTGTTCAGCCCCCAGCTCGCCCGCGCGCGCCGCCAGGGGGAGCGGGACTACGGACCGCTGGCAGGACGCTATACGCTGGAGTTCGACGCGAAATGGGTGAACACAAACACCCCGCCAACCGAACCGCTCCTCGGATCGGCGGACATCCAGTCCCTGGCTGACATGGGGAATGTGTACGCTGTCGTGAAAACCATGCGGACCACACCCATCACCCGGCAGGCGGTCATACAGCTGTTGGCATCGACGCTGGCCCCGATCGCGCCCCTGGCGCTCACCATGATGCCGCTGGGGGAGATCGTGAAGCTGCTGTTCGGGATTCTGACGTAACCATGAGTGACAAGAAGCGCGCCACGGGAAAAGAGGAGGAGAAGAGCAAGGACAAGCTCGGCCGCAAGGACTACGAAACGGAGCTGGCGAAGCTGCACGTCGAGCTGGTGCAGGTGCAGGAATGGGTGAAGGCGAAGGGCAAGAAGATCTGCATCGTGTTCGAGGGCCGCGACGGCGCCGGCAAGGGGGGCACCATCAAGGCCATCACCCAGCGCGTCAGCCCACGTGTCTTCCGAGTCATCGCGCTGGCCGCGCCGACCGAGCGTGAGAAGAGCCAGCTCTACATCCAGCGCTACCTCCCGCACTTCCCGGCGGCCGGCGAGGTCGTGATCTGGGACCGCTCCTGGTACAATCGGGCGGGTGTCGAGCGGGTGCTGGGCTTCTGCTCCGAGGACGACGTGGAGCGGTTCCTCGAGTTGGTGCCACCGATGGAGAAGATCATTGTTGAATCGGGCATTCTCCTGCTCAAGTACTGGCTCGAAGTGAGCATGGACGAGCAGACCCGCCGGCTGGAGGACCGCATCAACGACGGGCGTAAGATCTGGAAGCTGTCGCCCATGGATATCGAGTCATACAGCAAGTGGTACGACTATTCGCGCGCCCGCGACGACATGTTCACGGCGACCGACACGACATGGGCGCCCTGGTACGTCGTGCGGTCGGACGACAAGCGGCGCGCGCGGCTCAATCTGATCACGCATCTGCTCGAGCAGATTCCATACAAGAAGGTAAAGCGCGACCAGGTGAAGCTGCCCAAACGAGGGAAGCCGGACGGGTACGAGGAGCCGGATTACCCGTTCAAGTTTATCCCTGAGAAGTTTTGACGGCGCGCCGTCGCGCTCGCCGCGGACCGCTGCCTGCCACGACGCTTGCTCGTCGGGATTCTGCCGCAGCCGGACGGCTATGCGCGCGTAGCAGCCGGAGTCAACTCGGCGAGGCGTTTCAACGATAGCGCGATCGGCACAGCGAGAATCGCGCCCGGCGGACCCAGCACCCAGCTCCAGAACACCACCGCGAACACGATGCTCGTGAACGAAATGTCCAGCCCTTTCACGAAGAAGCGGGGCTTGATGACGTTGTCGCCGATCAGGTTGACCACCCACCAGCCCAGCACCACGACCAGCGCCCGTTGCCACCCAAACTCGAGCAGGGCGAGGAGCGCGGGAGGAATCAGCGCGAACAGAAAGCCCACCCCCGGAATGAAGTTCAGAAAGAAGAACAGCACGGTCCAGGTGAGCGGCGCATCGACCCCGACCAGGAGCAGAATCACGAGATTGAACGCCGCCTGAATCAGGCCAGCCAATCCGGTCAGGGCGATGTACTGCCGGGACTGCGCGGTGACCTCGTCGAAGCGGGCGACCAACGAACTGGGCTGTTCGCCCCGATGGTGCAGCACACGAACCGCGGTAATCTCATAGAGGACGACTGCCGCGATGAGGATGATAAGAATCGACGTACCCAAGGCAGAGGCGACATTCCCCAGAAGCGTGCCCACGGCGGCGAGGGCACGGTTGGGATCGAGCGGCTGAAACGCCGCGATCCGCGAGACATCGACGCCGCGGCCCGCGAGCACCGCCATCACCTTGTCCTTGATGGCCGCCAGTCGTTCCTGGTACGTGGGCAGCTGGTCCGCCAGCCGCGCGGTCGAGACGCTGAACAGGCCAACGAGGAGCAGCCCCCCGGCGAGCACCAACAGGATCGACAGCAGCACGCTGAGACCGGGCTTCAGGCCTCGCTTCATCAACCACCCGGGGAGGTTACTGAGGCTTTGCGCCACGAGCAGCCCGAGCAGCACCAGGTTGACGATCGGCGCGGCAGCCTTGAGGCCCGCCACGATGATGACGAAGCACGCTCCTGCCAGGAGCACCCGCACTATGGTGGACTGCCGGTCGGTAGCCGTTTCCGTAATCCGCTCCAGGTTCAGAGGTGCGCGCTCATCCGCCGAGCGCGATCGTGGCCCCCACGAGCACGAGGCCGATGACGGTCATGATGATGCCCAGCCGGACGGGCGGCCGGCCCGCGTAGCGGCCCAGCAGGTACCCCGTGGCGAAGAGCAGCACAAGCGCGATGCCGTTGGAGATCCGCAGCGCGAGGTGCGCCTGCTGGACGAACACGAAGGGCACCGCGACCGGGATCGTGATCAGCACGACGATCAGGAATACGGCGAGCGCGCCTTTCAGATCCTGCCACGTCGGCGTAAGCCGAGTGGGCGGCTCGGGCAGAGCAGCCAGCTGCTTGCTGACGAAATCGAGATCGGACGGGCGCAGGACCGACGCCACAAAGGGGGGGAGAGCGTCGGCGATGAGACTGCGGGCGCGATCCGCGCCGGCGGCGCGGCGCACCTGCCGCAGGATGGCCAGGCTGCGATGCCGCTCGGCGAGGGTGCCCAGGATGTAGAACACGCCATCGATGAACCCCCAGGCGATGTTGCAGCCGAGCGCACCGACCAACATTTCGCGGACATCCTCGCGGCCGGCGGTCGCCACGGCGAGCGTCGTGGTGAACGTGAGGGCCATGATCAGTCCGAACAGGATCTCGGACAGCCGCTCGAGCGGCTCGAGGACGCGCCGGCTTCCCCCCTGAGTCGCGCGCGGGCCCCCGGGCATAGCAGCGCGCTCCATCAGCGGGACACCTCCGGCACGAAGTAGAACATCAGCGCAATGGCGACATAGACGACGAGCAGCTGCGTGCCTCTGTACCAGTTACTGCGTCCGTCGCTCGCGACGACGGTTCCGATCAATACCGTGAGAAACAGCGCTCCCAGCTCGGCGCGGTGAAACGCCAGCGTGAGCGGTGCCGGCGCGATCAGCCAGCTGAGCAGGACCAAGACTGGGGCGACGAAGAGCGCGATCTGGATCGAGCTGCCGAGGGCGATGCCCAATGAGAGATCCATCTTGTTTTTGAGGCCCGCCGAAATCGCCGACAGGCTTTCGGCGGCCCCGCCGACGACCGCGACGAGCACCAGGCCGATGAACGCCTGGGACATGCCGAGGGCCTTGCCCGTGCCCTCCGCCGCTCCCACCAGGATTTCACTCATCCAGGCAGCGAGCACGGATGCGCCGACGAGACTCCCCAGTGCGCGCGGCAGACCCCACACCGGGCCGTGACCATGCTCGGGCTTCGCTCCCGCGGCGCTCTTGAACAGCTGCGGGTGGGTTCCCAGCATGAAGACGAGATAGAGGCCGTAGGTCACGAGCAGCAGGACCGCCAGCGCCGTGTTCAGGCTCTGGACGTGCGGGGTGAACTGCGGGTCGGAGAAGTAGCTCTCGAACGCACCGGGCACGATGAGAGTGATGACGGCGAGGAGCATCATCGAGCTGTAAATGCGCGAGGCGTCCGGGTTGAACACCTGGTCGCGGTGGCGTATTCCACCGAGCAGCATGGCGACGCCCAACGCCAGGAGGAGGTTTCCGAGAATCGCGCCGATGATCGACGCCCGCACCAGATCGACCAGCCCGGCTTTCAGGGCCACGGTCGCGATAATCAGTTCGGGCGCGTTGCCGAACGTGGCGTTCAGCAGGCCGCCGACGGCATCGCCCGTACGGGTCGCGATCTGCTCCGTGGAGTGGACGATCAGGCTCGCGATGGGGATGATGGCGAGCGCGGCCGAGAAAAAAATGAACGGTGGCGCCGCGTGGCTGCGCTCGAGCAGCAGCGCAACCGGGATGAACGCCAACAGCCAGTTGACCGAGGGCTTCATTCGGGCTCAAGTGTGCCGCCGTTCGGGGGGCGGCGCAGTTGGCCTTTTGGGCAGCATAAGGAAGAGCAAGAATTCAGGAGCTTTGCGGCTCGCGAGTGTTCAACTTGGGGAGGGTCCCGTCACCGGATCGTACACGCGCCGGAACTCGATCGCCCGCG
>DASZCG010000220.1:0-7145 GCA_035943355.1 Gemmatimonadales bacterium | reverse complement strand
CCCGTGGCCCTGCGTTGCTCGCGCGCCAGCGCCAGTAGCGTCGAGTCAGGTACCGCCTCCACCAGCCCGTCCCCCAGCAGGTTGAGCGCTAGGCGCGCGGTGCGGATCGTCTCCGTGTCGGGGACCCGCTCTTGAATCTCGGAGTCGGGGAACTCGGCGTTGGGACAGATGGCCCGGTCGTTGACGAGCGTGCGGCCGGCGATAACGACGGTGCCGCGCGCGATCGGGATGTCCGCGTTGCGGAACAGGCCGTCCGGCCCCAGGTGGCCGACTCGCAGCTCGCTGACCTGGCTCGGCCCACCGGAGATCGGGTTCTGGTGGCACTCGCGACAGGACTGCGCGTTGTAGAGCGGCCCCAGGCCGTCGGCAATGTCTTCGACCTCGTCGAAACTGTCCCGGTCAGCGTCGTGGGTCGAGTCATCGATCATTCCATTGCTCTTGTTGTCGAAGCCCGTGGGCGCTTCGGATGCGGACTGACTCGGGGCTGGAGGCGTAAACGGGGGCGAGGGAGGGCTGGTGCACGCGGTCGTGGCCAGTGCCACGATGATGCATGAGATGGCACCGCGACGATGAGGATGAGCCACAGGGCCTCGGGCGAGAGTGAGCCGACGGTGTCACCAGCGACTTCTAAATACCCGGCGCGGGCAAGGAGGTCCGAGGGTTGGCACCCTTGATCAAGAGCCAGAACATGATGACCAACTCGCCGAAGAGGGCGGGTTGAGCGTAGAGGAAGACCTTGTCCTCGTATGCCGGGAACAGGATACCGGTCACGCACAGCAGCACGTAGGCGGCGCCATTGATGATCAGCCAGACGCCGATGAAGCGCGGCAGGAAACCGGATTTGTACGTCAGCGCACCCATCGGGAACAGCCAGACGCCCCACAGTATTTCCGCAGCCACGACCTCATAATGATTGAAGCGCAGGAACAGCAGCACGAACGCGTCGCGTTGCCCCGCGCCGAAGGCTGCGAAGCCGGCGTCGCCGCGGGCGGCCGCGAGGGCGGTGCCATCGATCGCCACGTGCAGCAGCGTGAGGATGGCGGGCATGATGCCGCCCGTGATCACGAGCAGTACCGCGAGATACTCGTCGACGTCTTTGAACAACCGATAGAACGCGAGCGCGAGCAGGATCAGAATGAGGGATCCCAGCACTTCGCTCAGCATGCCGAGTCGGAAGAGCCACGCGTGCGCGGCGATGTTGCTCGCCGTCGCAGCCGCGTTGCCTGCGACGAACAACTTGTTGGGGATGTAGATGAGGCGCAGTGGGCCGGCGAACACGAGCAGCAGATACCAGAATCCAACCACTCTGCCAGGATTGCGGATCCCGCGCATCAGGCCTCCGTGGTGGAACGGGGGAGCTGGGGGCTGGGGGCGCTGCGGTTACCGGAGGAGATACGCGGAGTCGAGAGGGGAAAGTTTCGCAAACAAAAAAGGCCTCGCACGTGCGAGGCCTTTTTGCATCCGCCACCTTTACGGCCGCACAGTCACGACGGCTGTCCCGCTGTGCCCTTCGCTCGTCGCCGTGATCGTTGCGCTCCCGGCGGCGATCGCGCGCACGAAGCCGGTGGCGAGAACCGTCGCGACACCGGCGTCGCTCGTGGTCCAGTCGATCGCCCGGCCGAAGATCACATTGCCCGTGGAATCCGCCAGCTTGGCCTGAAGCGTCGTCGTGTCGGCGAGAGCCAGGCTCACGCTGCCGGGCGTAACCGTGACCGCGCTGACGGGCACCGCCGTTAGCGTGACGGTGATGCTGGCGGTCGCGGTGGGTGTGCCGGTGACGGTGGTGACGATGAGCTGATAACTGCCGGCCTGCGAGGGTGCCGTATACGTGATGTGCGGTACGCCGCCGATGATGCCATTGTTGATCACCGTCCCACCGGTGGTGGACCACGTCAGCGACCCCGGTGACGCGGGATCGCCGTGCGACGTGGTGACGACCAAGGTGAGAGGCGCAGACTGGAAGGGGAGCAGCGTGATGCGCCCGGGGACGATGTTGATATTATCGATACGATCCACAGTGGGTCCGCTCTGGGTGAGTCCACAACCCAGGACGAACGCTCCGGCAATGATCGCGCCAAACTTTATGCGCGCGAGTCGTCGCGACAGCTTGAACCTGAAGTTCATGTCGTCCCCCCCTCCCCTCCCCCGCCCCGGTAAACAAAAAAGGCCGCCGGCGTGTGCATCGCTGGCGGCCCGGCGAGCAAGGCGGGTATCCGCCGTAGCCCCGTGGCTCTGCGTCCCCGCCTTTCGACGGGTTTGCTCTGAGCAGCTAGGCCGAAATTGGCGGACGTGCAGGGTCTCCGGCGTGACGACCATCACACGCGTGCGGGAAAGGTGTAATCTAGAGGCTCCTTTGACCGTGATCCGCATGACCACGCCACGCCCTGCCCCGAGCGATCAGAACGCGACTGTCGCCGCCGGATTCCTCGGCTGGACGCTCGACGCGTTCGATTTCTTCCTGGTCGTGATGACGCTGACGGCGATCGCCAAGGAGTTCGGCAAGTCGGACGCCGCGATCGCCCTGTCGATCACGCTCACGCTCGCCTTCCGGCCCGTGGGCGCTTTCATCTTTGGCCTCCTCGCCGATCGCTACGGCCGCAAGATCCCGCTGATGGTCGATCTCGTGTTCTACTCGGTGGTCGAGGTGCTCACAGGCCTGGCGCCGAACTTCGTCACCTTTCTCGTGCTGCGCGCCCTGTTCGGGATCGGCATGGGCGCGGAATGGGGCGTGGGCGCGTCACTGGTCATGGAGAAAGTGCCGCCGCGACTGCGCGGCGTGATGTCGGGTCTGCTGCAGCAGGGCTATGCGGCCGGTTATTTACTTGCAGCGTTGTGCTACCTGCTCGTGTTCCCGCACTGGGGCTGGCGGCCGCTGTTCTTCATCGGTGGGCTGCCGGCGCTGCTCGCGGTGTTCGTGCGCGCGCGCGTGCAGGAGTCCGACGTGTGGCGCGAGACGCGGCACGAGAGCTGGTCGCATCTGGGACGGGCGATCGCGTCGCACTGGAAGCTCTTCCTGTATCTGACGTGCTTGATGGCCCTGATGAACATGGTGTCGCACGGCACGCAGGACATGTATCCCACATTCCTCGAGCGCGATTGGGGGTTCGGGCCGCAGGCACGCGCCGCGCTGACGGCGTTCTCGCAGGTCGGCGCGCTCGCGGGCGGCGTTCTCTGTGGCCTCTACTCGGACAGACTGGGCCGCCGGCGCACGATCGCCCTCGCGCTCGTGGGCGCCGTGCTGATGATCCCGATCTGGGCCTTCGCGCCCGCCACCGCCCTGCTCGTGGTCGGCGCTTTCCTGATGCAGTTCTTCGTGCAAGGCGCGTGGGGCGTCATTCCGGCGCACATCAACGAGCTCGCGCCGGACGGCGTGCGCGGGTTCCTGCCGGGGTTCGCCTATCAATGCGGCGTGGCGGTCGCGAGCCAGATCCCCCACACGCAGGCGCTGTTTGCGGCGCGCACCACCTACGCGCGGGCGATGGCGCTCTCGGCGGCGCTGGTGTTCGTCGTGGGTGCGGTGGTGGCGCTCGTCGGCCCGGAGCGGCGAGGGGTCGCGTTTGGGCGGCCTCGCCCCCTGTGAGGCCCGCCCTGGTGCGTCGCCTGCTCGCGAGCGCCACGACGCTCATGCTCTGCTCCACCGCGTCCCACGCCCAGAGTCCGCTCGGCATCTTCGATGCCCAAGGCGACGTCGGCACAGTGCGGCGGGCCGGTTCCGGGTCGTACGATCCGCAGCGCCAGGAGTATGTGATCGCCGGGTCGGGGCAGAACATGTGGGACGCGCGCGACGACTTCCATTTCGTGTGGAAGCGCCTCAGCGGCAACTTCACGCTCTCGACCCGGGCGCGGTTCAGCGGCGCCGGCGTCGAGGAGCATCGCAAGATCGGCTGGACGATTCGGCCGTCGCTGGCAACGAACGGGGTCCACGTGACCGCGGCGCTGCACGGCAACGGACTGATGTCGCTCCAGTTCCGCCGCACCGTCGGCGGGATCACGGAGGAGGAGAAGTCCCGCGATAGCCTGCCCGATGCGGACGCCGTGATCCAGCTCGAGCGGCGCGATGGCGCCTACATCCTGTCGGTGGGTCGAGTCGGCGACACGCTCGTGACGCAGATCCTGACCGGCGTGTCGCTCCCCGATACCGTCTACGTCGGACTGTTCGTCTGCGCCCACAACGACACCGTGGTCGAGCGGGCCACGTTCCGCGACGTGCGGATCACGAAGCCGTCGTCCTGGCAACCAGCGCCAGGACATACTCAGATGCCGCTATGGCCTGGGGGGGGGACAGGGGGGGCAATTCCTGATGGGCAGCCGGCCGCTGGTCCGGAGGAGGCATTCACAACACTGCAAGACCACAGGAAGCAGATCCTTCGACTACTGCAAGCCGTACACGACGACCTTGTTGGAAAACGTCGGCAGGTAGACGTGTCCGTTGGCGATCGTCGGCGAGGAGAACTTCGCGTAATTGCCCGCTCCGTCGCGCGACGCATTCTGACGATTGTTCCACAGTTCTCGCGTCACGTCCGTCGCAGCGAACGCGCGCAGAATTCCCGGCGTGACGAAACTCTCCGCGTCGTCGCTGTACGCATATGACGCCCAGAGAATCGCGGTCGAGTCCCGGGACCCATTGGAGGAGACCGATAACACCGCCCCGCTCTGCCCGGTCGGGCCGCCGCCGCCGAAGTCGATCTCGCCGGTCCGATCGAGCAGGTTGCTGCCGCGATTGAACGGGATCGCCCGCAAGAGATCGTTCTCGGCCCACACGTACATGAATTCCTTCGCGCCGCCGATGTAGTACGCCGCCTGGCAATGCATGTTGGCGCTGGAGCTGAGTGCGACGACTTGTTGCACCTGATCGGCGCCCGACACCCACCCGCCCATGTTGTCTTTGTTCAGGAGATACAGACTGCCGTTTTTGCCGCCGGTGAGGAAATAGCTAGAATTCGGAATCAACAACGACCCCATCGTACCGTAATCCAAGTCGGCATCGTTCTGAGCCTGGTAATCGAACGGGGTGAAGTAGCTCGCGACCTGCAACGTCGATCCCGACGGCATCAGCTTCAGCGCACTGTTGCCGCGATTCGTCAGGTTCGTCTCCGTGCCGCTGTCTCCCACCGTGCCGTTCCCCGTCACGACGTACAGGTTCCCCTGCGGATCCGCGGCCGGGCCCATGCCGCTTTCCCAGATGCCGCCGGCGTAGCCGTTGGGGGTGTCATTGTAGACGACGAGTCGCTGCAGGGTGGTGGCGTCGTATCCCAGGATCCAGCCGTGATACGGCCCCCAATCACAGTGCGATGAGAACGTCACGTAGACGAGGCCGTTCGCGAGCGTCAGGGCCTGACGCTGGTTCTGCTTTTGGTCGTCGAATGCGACGACGTTGTTGACGCTGCCGTCACCGTTGCCGGTGACGCTGGCGGTGATGCGCACGGGGCTGCCCGCGAGCTCTGAGCCGCTGACGATGTTCACGGCATGCAGGTCCTGCCGGTAGGTGGTGGCCCCCGCCGAGGTACTGCGCGCCACGAAATACATGACTTGGTGCGCCGCGTCGATCACGGGCGTCCCGACGATCCCCATGTTGCCGCTGAAGTTCGGGTAGGTGCCCCCGCAGGCGCCGGTCATGTCGGTGTTGCGGGGCGGCCGCATGCCCGCGGCCGTGAAGTTCTTCTTCCAGTAGAGTCGTCCGTCGTCACTGTCAAACGCGTAGACCGTGTTGTTGACCGTGGCGACATAGACGACGTTGCGCGGCTGGCTGCCGAGGGCGACATGGCCGGCGACCAATGGCTGAGCATACACCTCGTCGTCCACCAGTAAGGTGAACAGTGCGCCAAACTGCTGCACATTGACGTTGCTCGTGGTCAACACCGTCTCGCTGTCGTTCCAGCCCGACCGGGTGTTGTCGTTGTGCTGGGTCAGCACGGAGATCGTCTGCGGATTCTGGGCGCGCGTGTCGGTCGTGGGTTCTGAGCAGGCTGCGAGCAGAACGAGGACAAGCAGCAACGGCAGCGGCGTTCGACGCACGGACGGGTCCTGGGAAAAGGCTCGCTAGTTTGGCATGAGCGGTTCAGGCCCGCAAGGAGTGAGCTAGACTCCTCACCCCCAAGAAGCAGGTCCTTCGGATGACATGCCGCGCGCTTTCCTTCATTATTTGATGAAGAGAGAGAGGCGGCCTGTCATCCTGAGCGCCGCAGGCGCGAAGGATCTGCTTTATGGAGAATATGCGCGACATCCATGTAGCCACCGTCCAGTTCCAACCCACCCCGAGCGACAAGTCCTACAACCTCGGCCGCGTCCGGCACTTCGTGAGAGAGGCCGCTCGCGCGGGCGTCGAGATGATCGCCTTCCCGGAGATGTGCCTCACGGGCTACTGGCACGTGCGCAAACTCTCGCGCGCGGGGTTCGAGGCGCTGGCCGAGCCGGTCCCGGACGGGCAGTGCACCAGGGACCTGTTGCAGCTGTCGCGCGAGCACGGGATGACCATCGGCGCCGGGTTGCTCGAGCGCGCCCCCGATGGGTGCGTCTATAACGGCTACGTCGTCGCCATGCCGGATGGGACGTGGGCGGTCCATCGCAAGCTGCACGTCTTTGAGCACCCGAACATTTGCGCCGGCAATCGCTACACCGTGTTCGACACGCCGCACGGTTGCCGCGTGGGCGTGCTGATCTGCTACGACAACAACATCGTCGAGAACGCCCGCGCCACGGCGCTGCTGGGCGCCGAGATCCTGCTCGCGCCCCATCAGACGGGCGGGTGTAATTCGGTGAGCCCGCGCGGCATGAAGCCGATCGACCTCGCCGTCTGGGCCCGTCGCGATGAAGACCCCGCGGCATGCGAGGCGGAGTTGTGCGGGCCCAAGGGGCGCGGTTGGCTCATGCGCTGGCTGCCGAGCCGGGCGCACGACAACGGCATGTTTCTGCTGTTCAGCAACGGCATCGGCCCTGACGACGATGAGATCCGCACCGGCAACGCGATGGTGCTCGATCCCTATGGTGAGGTGATGGCGGAGACGCGGGCGTTGGGAGACGACATGGTGGTGGCGGATCTCGACGCGTCCATTCTTCCCACGTCATCGGGACGGCGCTGGTTGCGGGCGCGCCGGCCCGAGCTGTACGAGTCGCTGACGCGTCCCACGGGCATGGAGGTGGAGACG
>DASZCG010000219.1:0-23706 GCA_035943355.1 Gemmatimonadales bacterium | reverse complement strand
AGCTCCGCGTCCGTCAGCACGACGCCGATGAAGGTGAATGAGCCGATCTCCGGGTTAATGAGCATCATGTTCTTGCCGATCCATCCGAGGCCGGCGAGCTGCGCGAGCTCGCGCTCGGGCACCGGTCCGGCGTCCACATAGCAGCGCGCCGTCGAGCCCGGGATCACCTCACGGATTGCCGCCGCGAGTTGTTCGAGGCGCTCGCCGAGGACGTCGTGATAGTCGGACGACCAGGCATACTGGGCGACTCTACCGGTCCCCGGTGCATTGCTGACCCCGGGCGCAGGCCCGGGGTGAACGGACCCGTGGTGGTAGTTCGTCAGTGTGACCACCGCAGACTTTGCGCCGGGAAAGATCGTGCGCGGATCTTTCCGCTTCCCCGCTTGGCGATGGAGATAGGTCATGGTGCCGGCGTGCCCGGCAGCGAGCCAGGCATCGAGCTCCGCGGCGTGCGGATTGCGATCCAGACGCGTCACACCGGTCATGGTAAACCCCAACGCGGTTGCACGACGCTTGACCTCGACGCTGCGCTCGACGGGGTTCATGACGAGGGGGGGAGGGGGGGGAGGGGGGGGGTCATAGCCCCATCGTTTCGCGCCGCCAGCGCGCGAAGTTCACGACGTCATCGACCGGGGGCACCGCCTGCTCGCTGCCATACGCGGTGAACATCCGCCACTGCATGTACTCGCGGGGCGGAATGGGAAGAAAGGGCGGGCGGCGCCACCAGTCGCGCGCGCGAAAACTCCATGTGAGTCGCAGCAAATCGATGGCGAGTCGCGGCCGCACCAGCGCGCGCGCCGCCAAACGAACGTAGAGTCCCGACCAACTCGCGATACGCTGCATTCCTTCTGTATATTCACGACCTATGACGCTCGCAAGCAGCGTACAATCGCGCGCGCTTGGACTCGCCCTGTATCGCGGCGAGTTTCCCGTCTTTAGGGACAGCGTCTACCTCAATACCTGTTCGCTGGGAGCGTTGGGCGAACGCTCTCGCCGCAAGGTAGCCGAATTCCTCGACATCTGGCAGAGTCGCGGCGCCGCCGCGTGGTACGATGTGTGGTGGGAGGCGCTGGACGACCTGCGCGCGCGCTACGGCCGGATCGTCAACGCGGCAGCGGGGGAAATCGCCCTCGCGCCGAGTATCTCGGTCGCGCTCAGCGCGGTTGCCGAGTCCGTCGATTACCGCCGGCGTCCCAAAGTGGTCATCACGTCGCTCGATTTTCCGACGGTCGCGTACCAGTGGCTCGCCAAAGCGCGGGCGGGTGTCGAGCTCGTCATCGTCGAGAGCCCCGACCAGATCAGCGTGCCCGTCGAGGCGATCGCGCGAGCCGTCGACGACCGCACCGCACTGGTCGTGACCTCGCATGTGTATTTCACGAGCGGCGCCATCCAGGACATCAAGCGCGTCGCGGCGGCGGCGCACCAGCACGGTGCGCTCTGCCTGATCGATGCGTATCAGTCGGTCGGCCAGATCCCCGTCGACGTGCGCGACGCCGGGGTGGACGCGTTGCTCGCCGGCGGCCTCAAGTGGCTGCTCGGCGGGCCGGGGATCGTCTTCCTCTACATGCGTGAAGCCGTGGCCCGCCGGCTCGAGCCCGCGATCTCGGGCTGGTTCGGGCAGCGCGAGCAGTTCGCCTTCGACCCCCGCACGCTGACGTTCCACGACGACACGCGCCGCTTCGAGCTCGGCACGCCGTCGCTGGCGGCGGTCTACGCGCAGCGTGGCGGGCTCGAGTACGTCGAGGAGATCGGCATTCCCTCTATTCGGGAAGCGACCGCCGCCCTGACCGAAGACCTGATCGAGCGGGCGCGCGCGGCGGGATTTCACCCCAAGATCGCCCCCGATCCCACGCAGCGCTCGGCGATCGTCATGATTCCGATGCCGGATCCGGCGGGATCCGTGCGACACCTCGCCGCGGGCGGCATCATTGCCGACAGCCGGCCGGGCCATGTCCGGCTCTCGCCTTTCTTTTATAACTCGCAGGATGACAATGTCAGAGCAACCGAGCGCCTCGCCGCGCAGCCCACTCACTGAAGACGAACAACTCCTCACACCGTCGCAGGTCTTTCCGACCGAGCGGCGGGCGACGTTCACGAGCACGGACCCGTGGCGTGTGCTGCGCATCATGGGCGAGTTCGTCGAGGGATTCGACACGCTGTCCGACGTGCGCAACGCCGTGACGGTCTTCGGATCGGCCCGCACGCTGGAAAACGATCCGTTCTACAAGGCGGCGTATGAGACGTCGAAGATGCTCGCCAAGGAAGGCTTCGCGATCATCACCGGCGGTGGGCCGGGAATCATGGAAGCGGCCAATCGCGGGGCGAAGGAAGGAGGCGGACTCTCGATCGGCTGCAACATCGAGCTGCCGTTCGAACAGGGCACGAACCGATGGGTGGAGCGCTCGATCAACTTCCGCTACTTCTTTGTGCGGAAGACGATGTTCGTGAAGTATTCGACGGCGTTCATCACCTTCCCCGGAGGCTATGGCACGATGGATGAGCTGTTCGAGGCGCTGACCCTCGTGCAGACGGGCAAGGTGAAACAGTTCCCCGTCGTGCTGTTCGGCCGAGCGTACTGGGGCGGTCTGGCCGAGTGGCTCAAGGACCGCGTGGCCGCCGAGGGAAAGATTTCGCCGGAAGATTTGAACCTGTTCCTCGTCACCGACGACCCCAAGGAGGCGCTCGGCTGGATCGTGGAAGCTCGCGAGCGCCGCACGCGCGCCTTCCGCGCCATGCAACAGATTAGCAAGTCCACGCGATGACTCACAACGAGTTCTTGCGCGGCCCGCGCATCAGCCCCAAACCGATCAGCGGCAAAGAGACGGTCGCCGACCTCGTCGACAACGCGTTCCTCGCCTACAACGCGGGCCGCCTCGCGGAAGGCTGCCGGCTGTTTGCCGAGGGCATGCTCGACGACGATGTCACGGTC
This sequence comes from Gemmatimonadales bacterium, assembly GCA_035943355.1. Lineage (GTDB taxonomy): Bacteria > Gemmatimonadota > Gemmatimonadetes > Gemmatimonadales > GWC2-71-9 > 20CM-2-65-7. The sequence goes on along the minus strand of DASZCG010000219.1, from coordinate 20,777 downwards.
GGCATGAGCCTCACCGGCGCGATGACCCCGGCGGGGCTCGGCATGTCCACGATCATTCCGCTGATCGAAGCGGGATTCGTCGATTGGATCGTATCGACCGGCGCGAATCTCTACCACGATGCGCACTTCGGGCTTGGCATGGCGATGCATCGCGGCACGCCGTTCGCGGACGATGTCGTGCTGCGCGAAGAAGGCGTGGTGCGGATCTATGACATCTTCTTCGATTACGACGTGCTGCTCTCCACCGACCGGTTCGTGCGCGAGGTCTCGGCGCGGCAGGAGTTCCAGCGGCCGATGAGCACCGCCGAATACCACTACCTGCTGGGCGGCTACGTCCTGGAGCGCGAGCGAGCGCTCGGCCTCTCCCGCAAGTCGGTGCTGAGCGCGGCGCATTTGGCCGCCGTTCCCATCTACACCTCGTCGCCCGGCGACTCCTCGATCGGGATGAACGTTGCCGAGCAGGCACTGTCGGGAAGCAAGTTGCGGTTCGACGTCAGCGCCGACGTGAACGAGACTTCGTCGATCGTGTTTTCGGCCAAGATTCACGGCGGCAAGAGCGGTGTCCTGATCATCGGGGGCGGCAGCCCCAAAAACTTCGTGCTGCAGACCGAGCCACAGATCCAGGAGGTGCTCGGTATCAGCGAAAAGGGGCACGACTACTACCTGCAGATCACGGATGCCCGCCCCGATACCGGCGGGCTCTCCGGCGCGACGCCGGCGGAGGCCGTGAGCTGGGGCAAGGTCGATCCCGACAAGCTGCCCGGCACCGTGGTCGCATACCTGGACAACACCGTGGCCTTTCCCATCCTGGTGGCGTACGCGCTCGCCCGTCGCAAGCCCCGCACGCTGAAACGGCTCTACGACCGGCGCGCGGAGATGATGCGCGAGCTGACCGAGTCCTACCTAGAAGCGAAGTCCGATCGCGATGCGCGCGCCGAGGCAGCCACTGGCGGGGGTAGCGGCGCCGGCTGAAAGCCCCAGGTCCGACCGTGCAACCCGGGCGTATGCCGTCTACGTCCTGGGCCTCTTGGCATTGGTCAATTTGCTCAACTACCTCGACCGCAACGTCGTCTACGCGGTGTTCGAGCCCATCAAGCGCGACCTCAACCTCACCGACGCACAGCTTGGCTGGCTCGGTTCGGCGTACATCATTGTCCTCTCGCTCGCGGCTTTGCCGCTCGGGGTGATCGGCGACCTGCGGTCGCGGCGCAGCGTCATTACGTGGGGTGTGACGGTCTGGAGCCTGGCGACGGCGGCTGGTGGATTTCTGCACCGCTTCTGGCAGCTGTTCACCTGCCGCGCGCTCGTGGGCTTTGGAGAGGCGGGCTACGGACCCGCATCGCAGGCGATCATCGCGCAATACTTCAAGGGCAGGCGGCGCGCCTTCGCGATCGGCGTGTACTCCGTCGGGATGGCACTCGGTGGAGTGCTCGGCATCTGGTTCGGCGGGGTCATCGCGGAGAGCTACGGCTGGCGGTGGGCGTTCATCTGGATGGGATTCCCCGGCCTGGTGCTGGCGCTGCTGGCGTCGCGTTTGCGCGAGCTGGATCGGCGCCCGCCCCCGCCCATTGTCGAGATCCTCCGCCAATGGTGGCGGAGCGGAATGCACGGCGTGACGCAGTATGTGGCGCCGCTGGCCATCTGTGCCGGAATCGGCGCGGCGATCGCGGGCTTGCTGGCGCTCGTTGAGGGCATTCCCCCACTGATCGGCACTGCCGTTTTCGGCGCGGGGGTGAGCGTCGGTATCGCCTGGACCGTCTGGCGGCTCGTCCCGTTGGCTGTGCGACGCACGACGGAAGCGGGTGCCGTGGCTGCCGGCGCGTTCGACGACTTTCAGGACGCTGCGGTGAGGGTGTTCCGCACGCCGACCTTGATCTGGGTGTTTCTCGGTGGCGCGATGATCACGTTTGCGGTGAATGGGCTGGTTGCCTGGGCGGCGGCGTTCATGCAGCGAACGCATGGGCTGTCCGTCGCGCGGGTGGGCGCCGAATTCGGGCTGTGGGCCCTCAGCGGCGGCATCCTGGGGGCGCTCGTCGGCGGCCGGATGGCGGATCGGCTCCACCAGCGGTGGCCCGGGGGACGCGTGCTCGTGTCCGGCGCCGGATTCGTCCTCGGGGCGCCCGTCTGCGCGGGATTGATCCTGGTCAGGGATCTGCGCTGGTTCGGCCCGCTCATTATGGCGACGTACTTCCTGTACACGTGGTATAACGGCCCCCTGGTCGCCGTCATACTCGACGTCGTCCCGGCGACAGTGCAGGCATCCGTGCTGGGAGCGTTCGTGTTGTTCTCGCACCTCGCGGGCGACGCGCTGGCGCCGCCGCTCATCGGCTACCTGTCGGACCGCACCGGCAGTTTGCAGGGCGCCATGCTGCTGCTGCCCGCCGTCGGACTGCTGGGCGGCGTGATCATCCTCATCGGACTCACGACCGTCGGACGAGACATCCAACGCATGAGCGCGCTCGACCTGCATGTGTCACGGAGACGTTGAGGTGGTCGCGTGAAGATCGCCGTCATCTTCGACTCGCTGCATCCTGAGTGGGAGGATGCGGAGTACAAGCGCGAAATCGAGCAAAAGGTGGAGGAGGCGGAGTACGACGTCGCCCGCGCGCTGCTGGCTGGTGGCCAGGATGTGCTGATGATCGGCATCGGCGATGACGTTGCTCCACTGCTCGCGCGTCTGGCGACGTTCCAGCCCAAGCTCGTCTTCAACGGCTGTGAAGGCTTCCGCAAGAACGCCCGCCACGAATACGCGATCGCCGCGCTGCTCGACATGTACGGCTATCGCTACACGGGCTCGTCGCCCACGGCGCTGCTCGTCGCGCGCAACAAGTCGCTCACCAAGAAGGTCCTCGCCTATCACGGCATTCGTGTGCCCGCCTTCGCCGAGTTTCACGAGGGCGACAAGCTCGTGCGCCCGTCGGAGCTGCGCTTTCCGCTGATCGTCAAGCCGCTACTCGAGGATGCCTCGATCGGTATCGCGCAGGCGTCGGTGGTCGAAGACGATCAAAGCCTCACGCAGCGCGTCGAGTTCATTCACAGCAAGTACCATCAGGCCGCGATCGTGGAGGAGCTGGTCGAAGGCCGCGAAGTGTACGCGGGGCTCATCGGCAACGACGACGTGGAGGTGCTGCCGCTCACCGAGATGACATTCGGGGAGCCGGAGACGACCGAACACCGCATTGCGACGTACAAGGCGAAGTGGGACGAGGAGTATCGCAAGCGCAAAAGGATCAGGAACGTCTTCGCCCGCGGCGTATCCGACGAGCTGACGCAGCGCATCGGGGAGATCTGCAGCACCGCGTTCCACGCCCTCTGGCTGCAGGACTACGGGCGCGTGGACGTGCGCCTGGCGCACGACAACGAGGTGTACGTCCTCGAGGTGAACCCCAACCCGTTCATCGCGGCGGAGCACGAAATGGCGGAAGCGGCGGCGAAGGCGGGGCTCAAGTACAACGCTTTCATTCAGCGCATCGTCGACGAGGCGATGGCGCGATGAGCCGGCGCGAAATCCCCACGCCCGAGCTGCGCTGCCCCCGCTGCCACACCGAGCTGGAGCAATTCTGGGGCTACTGTCCCAGCTGCAGCCGGCGCCTCGAGTGGAAGGACACGCAGCGTGAGACGAACGCCGAGTGCGCCTACTGCGGCTGGATCGTGTCGGACGCATCGTCGTTCTGCCCCTGGTGCGGCCGCAACATCCAGGACGACGATTCGAGCGACGAGCCGCTCAAGGCTCCCAAGGGATTCAAGTTCCACCGCCGCTGCGAGTGGGGATGCGGCGGTGGCGTCATGTATCCGATGCGCTTCTGTCCGTGGTGCGGTCGCGAGCAAACCTGGAAGTACGATGATTTCCAGAACGTCTGTCCGCACTGCGACCGCGGGGTGGACGACTGGATGGCCACGTGCCCGTGGTGCGGCGAGGACGCGACGGGGCGCGATTTGATCCCGCGGGCGCTGCGCCGTGCGCGGCGGCTGCTGATCGTGTCGCGCATCCGGGACTGGCACTACCGCGTGGCGCTGCGGCCCGGCGTCTCCGGTGTCGCCCCGCGGGCCCCCAAAGTGATCGAGCTCGACCGCCGCTACGTCACCGGCAAGCGCCGCCGCGACGAGATCTCGTGGAATATGCTGACCGGCCTGTTACTCCACGAGCTGGGGCACTCGTTCCTCTATCATCACTGGGCGTGGACGCGGACCGGACGGTTCCGGCGCGCGTTCGGCGAAGTGCGCAAGGCGTATCGCGTGGCCGATGAGCACTGGGTGGATTTCGAGCGCCGCCGCATTGCGACGACCCTGACCGACTACGTCAGCGCGTACGCGGCGACGCACCCGCAGGAGGACTTCGCCGAGACGTTCCGGTTCTATGTGGCGCGGCGCGGCAGGCTCCGCGAGCTGTTCAGCGAGTTTGGCCGCAAGCGCAAGGGCGTGAGAGTGTACGAGAAGTTTCTCGTGCTGCACGATTTCGTGCGCAGTCTGCGCGGCTGGAAATAAGAAATGGTGGAGGTTGGTGGAGCAAGGTATGCCTCCACCAACCTCCACCATCTTTCACAACTTGCTGCTCAGCCGGCGAAGCAGTAGACGCAGCCCTTCTCCTGCGCTCTCGCCACGGCCAGCACGCCCGACGGCACGACCTGGCAGCCGGGAATCAGACCGGCAACCCAGTCGGCCTTCACCGCTGCCGGATCCTGACCCATCTTCTGCGCGACCATCGCGCTAAAGACGGTCAACGCGACATTGCACACACCGACCTGCGCGCCGCTCGTGAGCAGCGCCTCGAGCCCGGTGCCCGGCAGCGGCAGCGGCATCTGTTTTGCGAATCCGTTCTTGGTGGCGGCTGCCTCGCCGTCTTTGATGTTGAACGTTTCACCAAGCTTGTACTTCGCCCACAGCTCATCCTTCATCGCGATCGGAATCGCCGCGTGCCGCAGCACGATCACGGCCGAGTTTTCGCCGTCCTTGGTGCCGTAATTCTCATTGTTGCCGTTGAGCCAGACGCGCGGCCAGACAACCGGCATTCCGCTGTTTACCTCGGGCGCGTCGAACAACATCTTGTGCTTGCCCGTGATCTTGTTGAGCCACGCTTCGAACGACGCGTCCATGCCGGTGCTCGCCTTCGCGCGCGGCGTGGCCTCGAGGCGCAGCGGCGTCATGGTCGTGAGGCCGGCCGCGACCGTCGCGGCGAGCGTCCCCAGGAACCCACGACGGTGGGTGGTAACGTGATCGAAATCGAACATCGGGTGCCTCCTCAGTGGTGTGCCCTTGTGGGATAAGCGACATCGGGTGGTGGATCGCCATTCGGCCAATCATTCTCTTTGCCCCGAAAATCGGGACGGGGATGCGCGTTGACGTACGCCGCGACGTTGAACGCCTGGCTGTCCGCGAGCGTACCGGGCGCATCGAACGGCATGTTGCGGCTGACGAACTCGGCGGCGGTGCGGACGCGTGTCATGCCCGCCCCGAGGTTGTAGGACTGCGGTCCCCACACCGGCGGCGCGACGGCAGTGCCTTCCCCCGACACGCCGTGGCACTTGGCGCAGGTCGCGGCAAACACGCGCGCACCGGCGGCGGTGTCGGCGGTGAACGCGGCCCACTTCTGCAGCCGGGACCCCCCCCCGCTGCCGGCCGCGGGCGCCGCGATCGTCACGCCTTGCGAGAGAAACGCGAAGTACACGAGAATGTCGCGCATCTCCGGTCCAGCGGGGTCGATCGCCGTGCCATTCATGCTGCGCCGAAAGCAGTCGTTCACGCGGTATTCGATCGTCTCGACGCCGCCGCTGCGGGCCCGGTACTGCGGGTACCGCGCAAACACGCCGACCCACGTGCCATTCTCGCGCCGGCCCCCGTCCAGATGGCAGCTCGTACAGCGCAGCTTGTTGCCGACATGATCGGGGAGACTCTCGCGCGTCGCCGAGAGAATCGCACGCCCTCGCCGTACGGCTGCCCCGAACGGGCCAGCCGGGATGAGCGAGTCGGCGGGACCCCGTGTCGTCGTCGCCGCCGCTGGCTCCGGCTCGACCCGAGTGCAGGCAGCAGCAACCACGATGCATGGTAGAACGAGGCACAGACCTGGACCCACGCGGCGAGATTATACCGGGATTTCCCTAGGCGGCAACCTTACGCCCATTCTGCCTATCCAAACGGACGCATCCTCCACTCGGGATCTCCCATGCTCGCACCGTTGCTCGCCGTCCTGCTCGTCGCCCAAAACCGTCCTCCCCTCGACTCGGCCACGGTTACCCGGGTGCTGAGTCAGCTCAAGACCAGCGACTCCACGGTTTGCGCGCTCGCGGGCGAGGCGCTGACCAATTACGGCGGATTCTGGGGCTCCTGGGGGCGTGCATTCGGCGATCCAGTCACGCCGATGCCGCAGCCGATGCCCACTCCCATGCCGATGCCTGGTGGCGGTGGGGGGTGGGGTGGGCACATATCGATGGGCGGGAAACGACACGAGCTCGACCCTGCCGTCGTGGGCGCTTTCCGCGCTGTCATTCGCGACGACAACCGCTGCGTCCGCAACATCGCCGCCCGCGTCTTAGGTAACCACGGCGGTGCCGGTACGTACGAGCTCTTCCTCGGGCTGCTCCGCGAGGCGCGGGCGGACTTGCGCGAGACCGGTGCGCTCGGCCTGGGCGAGCTGGAAGATTCGCGCGGAATCAATCCCCTCACTGACGCCCTCGCGCGCGACGACAGCCCCACCGTTCGCATGACCGCCGCGTGGGCGCTCGGAGAAATCGAAGAGAAAGTCGCCATCGACCCGCTGGCCCGCGCGCTCAGTGACCGCGCGCCGGAGGTTCGTCGTAGCGCGGCGTGGGCCCTGGGCGAAATCGAGGACGCGCGCGCGGTGCACCCGCTCGGCGCCGCACTCAACGATCCCGTGGTGGAGGTCAGGCTGGTCGCGGTGTGGGCGCTCGGAGAAATCGAAGACGTGGCGGCCGTGCCGATGCTGAGCAATGCGACGAAAGACCGGGATCCACGGGTTCGCCAGCAGGCGGCGTGGGCGTTGGGCGAAATCGAGAAAGCGGAAGGCATCTCGGCCCTCGAGGCGTTGATGCGAGATCCGGCGGCGGATGTCCGACGCACGGCTATCTGGGCCCTCGGGGAGATCGAGGATGCCGGCGCCATTCCCGCCCTCACTGTCTCTCTCAAGGACTCCGATCCGGAAGTGCGTACGATCTCGGCGTGGGCGCTGGGCGAGATCGAGGACGCCGGCGCCGTTGACCCGTTGCTGGCGGCCTTGAAGGACCAGGATGAGGACGTGCGCGCGACCGCCGCTTGGGCGCTCGGCGAAATCGAGAGCACGCGCGCGCGTGAAGGGCTCACGGCAGCACAGCGAGACGAGGTCGGATCCGTCCGGCGTGCGGCTACGTGGGCGTTGCGGCAAATCGACGACGAGGATGATCCGGGCGTGCGCGTGCACCCGCATGTGAACGTGCACCCGCACGTGAAGGTCAAGCCTTAGAATTGCGCCGAAACGCCTGAGCCTGTTCCACCAGGCGGAAGTAGTCGCGCAGCTCCTCGGCCTCACGGACATCGTCCCAGCCGAGGAGCTTTTTCATTCGGGCGGCTACGGTCGACACCAGCTCGCGGGCCTGGTCGCGTGTTTCGTAAAACAGATGCAGTCGCCGCAGCAAGACGTCCTGCACGCGCATCGCCATCTCTCGCTCGACGGCGTACGCGATCTCCGCCCAGATCTCCGGCCGGCCGCGCAGCAGCGGCTCACCGAGTGCGCGCTCGCGGTCGACGAGGTTCAAGACAGCGGCGGCCTCGCTGCCATAGTAGGCGACGAGATGCTGAGCGGTGACGTCCGACGCTCCGCGCGCGCGCGCGGCTTCGATCAGTATCTGGAGCTCGCCGGCTTCTCCGCCGGGGAGCGGTAGCCGGTCCGTCGGAGCTCGCTCGGCGACCGGACGGCCGTCCAGCTCGTGCAGCCGTCTGGCCACGCGGTCCACGACGTCGCGCGCCATGACCCGGTACGTCGTCAACTTGCCGCCGGCGATCGTGATGAGTCCGTGCGGGCTCTCGATAACCTGGTGCTCGCGTGACACGCCGGACGGACTTGATTGCTTGTCCTGACGGAGCAGCGGGCGCAGTCCGGCCCATACCGATACGACGTCTTTGGGAGTGAGGCGGGCATCGGGGAACGCGGCATTCGCAGAGCGCAGCAGATACGTGACGTCGGCCGCGGTGACGCCCAGTGAATCGGGCGATGCATCGGCATCGGTGTCGGTCGTTCCGATGTACGAGAGATCGCCCCATGGCAGCACGAACATCACCCGGCCGTCGATCGAGGAGAACAACGTCACCGCATGCTCATTGGCGATCCGGCGTCGCGGCACGGCTGCGTGCGCGCCCTTGGTGGGCCGCAGCAGCGGGGCTCCTTGGTCGTCGAGCCGCCGCACGGCATCCGACCAGGGGCCGGTCGCGTTGACGACGACGTTCGCGCGAATCGTGACCGTCTGACCGGTGAGTACGTCGCGGACGACGGCGCCGCGCACGCGGCCGTCCGGCTTCAGCAGCGAGGTGACCTCGGCGTAGTTCGCGACGAGCGCGCCCGCTCGCGCTGCCGCCCGCATCGTCGCGAGCACCAGACGCGCGTCGTCGGCCTGGGCGTCGTAGTACAGCGCTGCACCGACCAGCCCTTTGTCGCGCAACGCCGGCTCCACGCGACGCACCTGCTTGGCCCGCAGCCAGCGGTGCGATTTCACATTGCGAAACGCCGACAGAATGTCGTAGAGCCACATGCCCGCGCGCAGCTTCCAACCGGGAACGCGGCCGCCCTTGTACACAGGAAGGAGGAATGCCAAGGGACGTACGAGATGTGGAGCGATGCGCAGCAGCACGCGCCGCTCGCGACTCGCCTCGAACACGAGGTGCAGCGCACCCTGCTCGAGATACCGGATACCGCCGTGAATGAGGCGCGACGAGTGTGAGGACGTCCCGGCCCCAAAATCCGATTTGTCGACCAGGGCGGTCCGAAAGCCGCGCAGCGCCGCATCGCGCGCGATACCCGCGCCCGTGATGCCACCACCAATGACCAGCAGATCGACCGGGCCTTGTGCCATTGAGTCGAGCGCGCTGGCGCGCGATTGATGCGAGAAGGGCGATTCGCCGGCCAACTCCCCTCCACTTGGGGGTGGTGGTAGGTTTCGATTCCCAGAAGGAGGCAGGAATCTAATGCCCGGTTTCAACGGTCGGCGCGTGGCGGTTGTCGCCGGCGTCCGGACACCGTTCAGCAAAGCCGGCACGTCGCTGAAGGACGTGCGTGCCGTCGACCTCGCCCGTTACGCGACGCGCGAGCTGCTGGAGCGCACCAACCTGGACGGCGACGAGGTCGACGAAGTCGTGTTCGGCCAGGTCGTGCCGTCGGCGCTGGTACCGAACATCGGGCGGGAAGTCAGCCTGCTTCCACAGTTTCCCAAAGAGATCCCTGGATACACCCTGAATCGCGCCTGCGCCTCCTCCAATCAAGCGGTCACCTCCGCCCACGACCAGATCACGCTCGGGAACGCGAACGTCATCATTGCCGGCGGCGCCGAAGCGTTATCGGACATCCCGATCCTCGCCTCGCGCCGGCTGGCGGACATTCTGGTGGAGGCGAGTAAGGCCAGGTCGTTCGGTGCGCGCATCAGGACCTTCGCGAAGCTCCGGCCTCGCGACCTGGTTCCCGTCGCGCCCGCCATTGCCGAGCCGTCCACCGGCGAATCGATGGGTCAGTCGGCCGAAAAGATGGCCAAGGAGAATCACATCTCGCGGGAGGCCCAGGACCGCTGGGCGCTGCGCAGCCACACGCTCGCCGCTCGGGGCACCGCCGACGGCAGGCTCACCGGCGAGATCGTGCCCTGGCTCTCGGGCAAGCCGGGCGCGCCCAACGTGCAGCAGGACAACGGCATCAGAACGGACACCTCGCTCGAGCAGATGGCGAAGCTGAAGCCCGTCTTCGACCGTCGCTACGGCAGCGTCACCGCGGCAAACTCTTCCCCGCTGACCGATGGGGCTTCTGCAGTCCTGCTCATGAGCGCGGAGGCCGCGCAGGCGTTGGGATACGAGCCACTCACGTACATCCGCTCATACGCCGTCGCCGCCGTCGACCCCGGCTGGCAATTGCTGCAGGCGCCGATTTTCGCCGTCCCCAAGGCGCTGGAGCGCGCCGGCATTCAATGGAAGGACCTCGGGTTGATCGAGCTGCACGAGGCGTTCGCGTCCCAGGTCCTCTCCAACCTGCAGGGCTTCGCCGCGAAAGGGTGGGAGATCAACGAGGACATCATCAACGTGATGGGTGGATCCATCGCCATCGGGCATCCGTTCGGAGCGACGGGCGGCCGGCTCGTCACGACGCTCTCCAACGAGATGAAGCGCCGTGACGTGCAGTACGGACTGATCTCCGTGTGCGCGCAGGGCGGCATGGGCTTCGCCATGGTGTTGGAACGGCGTTAGTGGCGACCACGACTGCTCCCTCGATCACCGCACCCGCCGTGACGTGGGACGTGCACGACGGCATCGCGACCGTCGTGCTCGATCTCAAGGGCCAGCCCGTCAACGTCATCTCCCGAGCGGTGAAGGACGAGTTTCTCGCCTGTTTTGCCGCGCTGGGCGACGATGCGCGCGTGCGCGGCGTCGCGTTTTTCTCCGGCAAGCCGGAGAATTTCATCGCCGGTGCCGACATCGAAGAATTCGTCACGCTCGGCTCCGCCGCCGAGGCGGAGCGCCTCTCGGCCGATGGCCAGGAGATGCTCGAGCGTATCGCGCGCTTCCCCAAGCCGATCGCGGTCGGAATTCACGGAGCCTGCCTCGGCGGCGGGTTCGAGTTCGCGCTCGCGTGTCACTACCGTGTGGCCACGGACCATCCCAAGACGCAGATCGGCCTCCCGGAGGTGCAGCTCGGTATTCTCCCGGGAGCGGGCGGTTGCCAGCGACTTCCCCGGCTGGTCGGCGCGCGCGCGGCGCTCGACATGATCCTGGCGGGCAAGAGTGAACGGGCCGCGAAGGCGTTTCGGCTCGGGATGGTGGATGAGCTGGTTCCAGCACCGATTTTGACCGAGATCACGATCGCCGCGGCGCGTCGCATGGCCGGCGGCTGGCGACCCAAACGCAAACGGCCCGGCGGATTCGTGGGATTCCTGCTCGACGGGAATCCGCTGGGCCGGCGCATCGTGTTTCGCGCGGCGCGCAAGCAGGTGCTCGAGCGGACCGGTGGCCACTACCCCGCTCCCCTCGCCGCGCTCGAGGCCGTCGAATACGGCTTGCAGCACGGCCTCGCCGAGGGATTGAAGCGCGAGGCGCAGTTGTTCGGCCAACTCGCCGTGACGGACGTCTCCCGCAAGCTCGTCCAAATCTTTTTCGCCACGAATCAGCTGAAGAAGGACCCGGGGGTTCCGAACGCACCGCCTCCAGAGCCCGTGAGGCGTCTGGGCATCATCGGCTCGGGCTTCATGGGTTCGGGCATTGCGGGCACCTCGGTCTCCCAGGCCGAGGTCGACGTGCGCATGAAGGACTCCGACCTGGCTCGTGTGGCGCAAGGAATCCTCGCCGCGCGCGCGATTCTCGATGATCGTCTCAAACGCCGGCGCATCACGAAGTACGAGTACGCGCGGCTCGTCGCGCTGCTCTCCGGTGGCGATACCTACGCGGGCTTCGGCCGCGCCGAGCTGACGATCGAGGCGGTGTTCGAGGAGATCGGCGTCAAGCAGCAGGTGCTGCGCGAGGCCGAGGGCGTCCTGCCGCCGACGGGCGTGTTCGCCTCCAACACCTCGACGATTCCGATCACGCGCATCGCCGAAGCGGCCCACGATCCTGCGCGGGTGATCGGCATGCATTTCTTCTCACCCGTCGCGAAGATGCCGCTGCTCGAGGTGATTCCCGGCGCGCGCACGTCGCCGCAGACTGTGAGCACCGCGGTCGCGTTCGGCAGGCGGATGGGAAAGACCGTTATCGTGGTGCACGACAGTCCGGGCTTCTGGGTAAACCGCATCCTGGCGCCCTACGCGAACGAAGTCGGGCATCTCCTCGCCGAAGGGGCGTCGATCGAAGAGATCGACACCATGGCTGTGCGCTTCGGATTCCCGGTCGGCCCGGTGACACTGATCGACGAGGTCGGGCTGGATGTCGCGCTCAAGGTCGCCGGGGTGATGCAGGAGGCCTATGGCGACCGCCTAACGGCTGCCCCGGGACCCGGCATTGCGGCGCTGGTGAAGGCAGGCCGGCTCGGCCGCAAATCGGGTCGCGGATTCTACATCTACAAGGGCGGCAAGAAGCGCGGTGTGGATGAGAGCGTCTACGGCCTGCTGGGCATCCACCCCAACGGCGGTCCCCGGCCCGCGGAGATCATGCAACGCCTGGTGCTCGGCATCGTCAATGAAGCCGCGCGCGCGCTCGGCGAGAGCGTCGTGCGGAACCCGCGCGACGGCGACATCGGCGCCATTTTCGGCTTCGGATTCCCGCCCTTCCGGGGCGGCCCGCTCCGCTACGCCGATGACTTGAGCGCCGAGCGCGTCGTCGCCGACCTCGAGCGGCTGGCGGAACGCTACGGGGCGCGCTTCGCGCCTAACGAAGTCTTACAGGAGCAGGCCCGCCGCGGCACCAAGTTCTATTCCTGATGCTTCGAGCCGTCTTCCTGTGGTTGAGCGAACAGCCGCGCATCTTCGGCTTCGTCCGGAGAAACCGGCTTGCGAGAAAGCTTGCGTCCCGGTTCGTCGCGGGTGAGAGCGTCGACGACGCCATCGCCACCGCGCGCGAGCTGAATGCCACCGCCGGCGGACTATCGGTCTCGCTCGACTTGCTCGGCGAATCGGTCCTGCACGCGGACGAAGCCCAACGGGCCTGCGGGACCTATCTCGAGCTGCTGGACCGGATTCACGCCGCGAACGTCAATGCCAACGTGTCGGTCAAGCTCACGCAGATGGGTCTCGACATCGACGCAGCGTTGTGCATCCGCAACATGCAGTCCATCATCAGTAAGGCGAAGCAGTACGACTCGTTCGTCCGCATCGACATGGAGCAGTCGAGTCTTACGGCCAAGACGCTGCAGTTGTTCAGCGATGTCCTCTATCCGGAATGCGGCAACGCGGTCGGCGTGGTGCTGCAATCCTACCTGCGCCGCACTGCGGCGGACGTAGACGCGATGATAGCGCTCGGCGCGCGGGTGCGGCTGTGCAAGGGCGCCTACAAGGAGCCTGACGACGTCGCGTTTCCGGATAAGAACGACGTCGATGCGAATTTCGTCGGCTGTATGGAACGGCTGCTCGAGCGCGGCAACTATCCGGGCATCGCGACGCACGACGAGAAGATCGTCGCGCACGCCAAGGCGTTCACCCGGAGAAAAGGGATTCCGGCGGCGCGCTTCGAATTCCAGATGCTCTACGGCGTGCGGCGGGATCTGCAGAACAGGCTGCGGCGCGAAGGCTACAACATGCGTGTCTACGTCCCCTTCGGGACGCACTGGTATCCTTATCTCATGCGCCGCCTCGCCGAGCGCCCCGCCAACATCGCGTTCATCACGGCCAACGTACTCAAAGAATCGGTGCATCGCCGCTAGCGATGGACGACACGACGCTGGGAGGATACCAGCAGGTGCACGGACGCCCACCGGCGTTCGGCGCCGCCGACGGCCAGGCGTACTCCGTCGCCACCTTCACTGACGAGGCCGCGGCGGACGGGAAGGTCGGCGCGGCGCTGTTGTTTGTACGCTGGGACGAGGCTGCGCGGCCGGTCGGCCATCTCGAGACGGACTATCTCGCCTTCGGCGCGACGCCCGACGAAGCGCTCGCGCCCGTGCTGGCGCTCACGTTGGAACAGGTGAAAGCGCATCTCGACCGCTGCGTCGAGCGGCAGCGCGCATGACGCCGACCAGCGGAGTCGTGCTGGTGCGCACCGCCGGCGGCTATCGCGTGCACACCGATGCGGGCGAGATGACGGTCACGCTGCGCGGCAAGCTCAAGTATCGGGACGACGATCGCGTCGTGCCCGGCGATGTCGTGACGCTGGACGGCACCACGATCACCGCAATTCGGCCACGCCGATCGGTGCTCAAGCGTCGAGCGGCGGAGGGCGGCAGCACGGGCGGCGGTGGACCGCGACGCATGCAGCCCATCGCGGCGAACGTCGATCAGGTCATCGTGGTGACGTCGGCGCGCGATCCGGAGCCGAACCCGCGTTTCATGGACCGCATGCTCGTGATTGCCGAGGCGAACGAACTGCCCGCCGCGATCGTCGTCAACAAGACCGAGCTCGACCCAGCCGCGACGGCCGCGCTGGCGGGGCGCTTCGGGCCCGCGAGGTATCAGGTCCTGCCGACTTCCGTGAAGGCGAATGAGGGTCTGCCCGCGCTCCGCGACTTGCTGCGCGGCCGGCATTCCGTGTTCACCGGAGCGTCGGGCGCCGGAAAGTCGAGCCTGCTGAATGCGCTCGAGCCGGGCCTCAAGCTGCGCGTGGGCGCGATCAGCGAGAAATGGCGCACCGGCAAGCACACGACCACCGCCGCCGAGCTGGTTCCCGTAGCGGGCGTTGGCTACGTGGTCGATACGCCAGGGTTGCGGGAGGTTGGTGCGTGGGGCATCGACCCCAATGCGCTCGGCGCCTGTTTCCCCGAATTCCGGCCGTACCTGGACCAATGCCGCTTCGACAACTGCCGCCATCTCACCGAACCGGGCTGCGCGGTTCGCAGTGCTCCGCCGGGGGCCATCGACCCCGACCGGCTCGTGTCGTACGAGCGGATCTACGAGGAGGTCAGCGAGCCTTCCTGGTCCAGCGGCCGGCGTCGCGGGAGGTGACTTTGGCCATCATCTGTCTGAATGCCTCATCGAGGTCGATGGCCTGCGAATTCGCGATGCAGATAACCACGAAAAGAATGTCCGCGAGCTCCATGGCGATCGAGCCCGCCGGTTCGTCCGGCTTTTTCCGCTTCGGGCCGAAGCGATGATTGACCTCGCGCGCCAGCTCACCGACTTCCTCGGCGAGCCGGGCCACGTTCACGAGCGGCGCGAAGTAGCCCTCCTCGAACTGGCCGATCCAGCCATCCACGCTCTGCTGCGCGTCGCGAAAGCTCATGTCTGACCTCGTCTCGCCGTTTCGGGGAGAGCGGTACGCCGCCCGTGATACACTCAGCCGGCTGATCGCGCCGCCGTATGACGTCATCGATGCGGATGAACGCGCGCGCTACGCGGCGCTGGACGAACACAATATCGTCCACGTCATGCTGCCGGAAGCGCCGCCCTCCCCCCCTCCCGGTGCATCGCCCGACGATCGCTATCGGATCGCGGCGGAGCTGCTCGCATCGTGGCGCGCGCACGGTGTGCTCACGCGCGACCCCCAGCCCGCGCTATACGTGCTGGCACAGGATTTCACTCTGCCGACGGGTGAGCGGTGCACGCGTCGCGGCGTCTTTGCCGCCGTGAAGGCCGAAGGCTACGAGCCGCGCCGCATCCGGCCGCACGAGCGGACGCATGCCGGACCGAAGGCCGACCGCCTCGCGTTGCTGCGCGCCACAGCGACCAACATCGAATCGATCTTTCTCCTCGCGCCCGATCGCGATCGCGTGCTCGCCAGCGCGGTCGCGGAAGCGGCACAGAGGCAGCCCGACGCGACCGCGGAACTCAACGGCGTCGGCATTCGGCTCTGGGTCATGCGTGACGTTTCCCGTTTCCCGCTTCCCGATGAGCCGTTGTACATCGCCGACGGCCACCATCGGTACGAGACGGCGAGCGCCTACGCGCAGGAGAATTCCAAGGCGGACCGCATCCTCGCGTTGATCGTCTCCGCGCAGGACCCCGGTCTCGTCGTGTTGCCCACGCATCGCGTGATCTTCGGCGCCGGTCGGGAGATCGAGCGAGTGCTGCCGCGGTGGCGTGACTGGTTCGAGGTGCAGCCCGTTCCGGCGGGCATGGATCCCGTCAAGCACCTTGCGGAGCTGGGCAACGGTCAGACCGCGTGCCTGCTGGCCGATCGATCGCGTCTGATCGCGCTGCTGCTTCGTCCCGGCGCCCTTCCGGACCGGGTGCCCAGCCTCGCGCAGAGCGAGGCGGTGCGCGATCTGGACGTCGCGCGCATCGAAACCTTCGTGGTCAAGGAAATTCTCGGTGCGAGCACGTCGACACCCATCGTGCGCTATGTGGCCGATGCCCAGGAAGCGATACGGACGGTGCAGCACGGCGGCGCGGCAGTGGCCGTGCTCCTCAATCCGACCAGGGTGGACCAGGTGTTCGCGGTAGCGGATGCGGGCGATGTCATGCCGCCGAAATCGACCTACTTCGTGCCGAAGGTGCCGAGCGGGCTAGTCTTGCGGCCCCTGTCGTAAGGCGGCGATCAGCGCCTTGCAGAACTGCGGCAGGTCGGCCGGCGTGCGCGAGGAGATCAGATTGCCATCGACGACGACGGCGTTGTCTTCCCAGATGACGCCCGCGTTTTCCATATCGTCCTTGATCGCGCGGACACTCGTCGCGCGTTTGCCCTTCAGAATCTTTGCCGAGATGGGTACCCAACCCGCGTGACAGATGAAGGCGACCGGCTTACCCGCTCGATAAATCTCCTTGGTCACGCGCAGCACCTGCTCGGAGCGGCGTAATTGATCCGGCGCGAAGCCGCCAGGGATCACGAGGGCGTCGAAATCAGACGACTCGACCTGGTCGATGTTGGTATCGACCGTCACGGGGTAGCCGCGTTTACCGGGGTAGGTCCGCTCCCCCATCCCGGCAACGGTCGTGCTCGCGCCTTCTTCTTCGAGACGGATCTTGGGATACCACAGCTCCAGATCCTCATATTGCGCGGCCGCGAAAATGAGTACTCGCTTCCCTTTGAGCGTCATGCGCGGAACCTATATCTTTGGCCTCCATGAGTCCACGGCAGCGCCAGCATATACTGGACAATCTCGAGACGGTGTACCGCGAAGCCTACGAGCGAGCCAAGAAGGCGGGCGACGAGCGTCGCATGCTGGATCTCGACGCCGCCTATCAGCGCGAGCAGTTGTTGCTGGAAGTGCTGCTCGATATTCGCGACAGCTTGACCGGTGTGAAGCACACACCGCCAAAACCGGAGACCGGTGCAAATCCGATGGCCGCCATCAGTACCATTCGTAACCTCACCCGTCTGCGCTAGGAGGGTAGCCGTGCGTCTTGGGCCGTACGTTCTCGTTGCAATCGGGCTCATGGTTGGGGGCTGCGGCCGGAAGGCCGATGTCGTCGTTACGGGTGGCACCGTGTGGACCGGCCTGTCGACCGGGCGCGGCCAGCCTGGAGCAGTAGCGATCGCGGCCGGCAAGATCGTCGCCGTCGGCGACTCTGCCCAAATCGCGCGCTACATCGGGCCCAAAACCGAGGTGCTGGGGGCCAACGGTGGTCTCGTGATGCCGGGGTTCGCGGACGGCCACACGCACTTCATCGATGGCGGCTTTCAGCTCGCCTCGGTGGATCTGCGGGACGCCGCCACGCCGCAGGAATTCGTTCGCCGGCTGAAGGCGTACGCGGCGCGACTCAAGCGCGGTGAGTGGATCACGGGCGGCGACTGGGACCACACGCTATGGCCCGGCGCCACGTTGCCGCAGCACGGCTGGATCGACTCGGTCACGCCGAACAACCCCGTATTCGTCAACCGTCTCGACGGGCACGAGGCGCTGGCGAACAGCGCGGCGCTGCGTGCGGCCGGCGTGACCAAGGCGACGCCGACTCCCCAGGGCGGCGAAATCCTGCACGATGCGCGGGGAGAGCCCACCGGGATCTTCAAGGATCGGGCGATGGACCTGATCTGGCACGCGGCGCCCGACCCCTCCCCCGAGCAGCGCGACTCGGCGCTCGCGCGCGCGTTGGCGCACGCTGCGTCCCTCGGCGTCACCGCGACCGCGCACATGTCGGCGTCCTTTGCCGATCTCGCGAGCTACCGCCGACTCGAGCGCGCCGGCCGGCAAACGCTGCGGGTGTCGCTGTATCTGCCGATCGACAGCTGGAAGGCCGTCGCCGAAAGCGCGGCGCACAACCCGGGCGACGACTGGGTGCGCATTGGAGGCGTGAAAGGGTACATGGACGGCTCCGCCGGTTCGCGCACGGCATTCTTCTTCGAGCCTTTTTCTGATTCGGCCAACTACCGCGGCTTGATGCAGCACCCCGAAGCAGACATGCGGCGCTGGATCGGCGCGGCGGATTCGGCGGGACTGCAGGTCGCCGTGCACGCCATCGGCGACAGAGCCAATGCCATTCTGCTCGCGATTTACGACAGCGTTGCGCGGGCACACGGCGCGCGCGACCGCCGTCTCCGCGTCGAGCATGCCCAGCACTTGCGGCCCGAAGATATCCCGCGCTTCGGTATGCAGCACGTGGTGGCGTCGATGCAGCCGTACCACGCGATCGACGATGGTCGCTGGGTGGAGCAGCGCATCGGGCCGGTCCGAATCAAGACCACATATGCGTTCCGCACTTTGTACGACACCGAAGCGCTCCTTGCATTCGGTTCCGACTGGACCGTGGCTCCGCTCAACCCGATGCTCGGCGTCTACGCGGCCGTCACGCGTCGGACGCTCGACGGCAAGAATCCGGGCGGCTGGGTGCCCGAGCAGAAGATCACGCTGGGTGAAACGCTCCGGGCGTACACGTACGGGAACGCGTGGGCGACGTTCAACGAGCAGAAGTGGGGTACGCTGGCGCCGGGACGCTTCGCGGATGTCGTCGTGCTGGACCGCGATCCGTTTACGGTGCCCGCCGAGTCCCTGGGGACGATCAAGCCGCGCTACACGATTGTCGGTGGAAAGGTGGTCTATCAGAAGGGATTATGACTTCTGGGGCGGTCGGGCTCGCTGAGGGCATCCCTCGGTCTATATATCAGCTGCCGCCGAAACAGGTGTCCCATATGCGCAGTATCTCGCTGGCTCTTGTCTGTCTGTGTACCGCGCTGACTCAGGCGCACGGGCAGCTGGCGATACTCAATCGGGATATCAAGGATCTCGAGAAGTGGGCCAGCGCGGATACCAACGATTCACAACGCAAGTATTTCCTCGCGCTGGCGCACTGGAAAAGACACGAGTGGCGGCAGACCGACAGTTTGCTCCGGCTCGCGATTGCGATGGAGCCCCGCTACCCAGCTGCGTATCTGGCGCTGGGCCTGCTCCCGCAGGCTCGCCGGCCGCAGTTGGTGGACGAGGAGGCGCGGAATCGCGTTCCCGAGTCCTGGAAGCCGGCGGTGAAGGAAGCGGCGCAATTCTACGTGCGGGCGTTTCGCACCGATCCGATGGTCACCTTGGAGGTTATGGGGATCGATGTGGAGGAGCCCCAGATCGTCGATTATACCTCGCCCGAGGCCCAGGCGTATTTTCGTTATTACGCGTGGGCGGTCGATCTGGCCTTGGGTCGTTATCCATCCGCCCAGGACCGCCTCAGTAAACTCGCCCAGCACGAGTTCAATGAAGTGAAGCATCCCGAAAAAGTCCCCGATTTCATTTACTGGTACCGCGGCTTGGCGGCCGCTCACAGCTTCCAGTACGGCTCCGCGATCGCCGATTTTCGCATTCTGCTCGACCGGACCCTCAAGCAGCAGCAGCAGGATCAGATCATCCACGTTCCCCTGGCGGACAACGAATTCCGTTTCATGCTCGCGGACCTGCATCGACTCGCGGGGCACAACGACACCGCCATTGTGCTGTTCCAGGAGGCATTGGAGCACGATCTTGGCCTGGTGATGGCTCACACGTATCTGGCGAGCATTTACGAGTCGATGGGGCGAGAGGCGGACGCGTTGCTGGAGCGCCAGCGTGCGGCGGAGCTGAGCGGGGATGACCCCGTCGCCCTGTTCGAGCTGGCCGTATCGCTGTTCAACACCGGCAAGATTCGGGAATCGGTCGAGCAGCTGTATAAGGCGGTCGGTCTGAACGGGCGCTACGCGCCACCGCACTATCTCCTGGGACGCGCCGCGGAGGCCTTCAGCCAGCCACACATGGCGCGCGAGCAATACACACAATTCCTGGCGCTCGCGCCCTTGCGGATGGAAGATCTGCGGGCGGACGCCCAACAACGGCTGGACAAGCTACCGAAGTGATGGCTGCCCTAGCCGGAATACTTGAATCCCGCCTCCTGCAGCGTGAGCGGATCTCCTTCGTGTTCCACCCCGGCGGCCACTACTTCCCCGAGCACCAGGGTGTGATCGCCGGCCGGCAGCGTCGCGACGACGCGACACTCCACCCATCCCAGCGCGTCGACGAGCACCGGCGTGCCTGAAACGGGCGCCGGTTTCGTCTTGATGCCCTTGAGCTTCCCCGGCGCCTGTTCTGAGCTGCGCCCCAGCTTGCCGGCGAGATCGC
This sequence comes from Gemmatimonadales bacterium, assembly GCA_035943355.1. Taxonomy (GTDB): domain Bacteria; phylum Gemmatimonadota; class Gemmatimonadetes; order Gemmatimonadales; family GWC2-71-9; genus 20CM-2-65-7. The sequence continues at coordinate 514 of DASZCG010000219.1, read as the reverse complement.
GCTGGCCGGTGAGGAACAGGTTGATGGCGAAGTGGTGGGAGTCCCGGATCATCCCGATCGTCTTCGAGGTGTTCTCGATGGCGACCGCGACCATGGGGGGTTCGAATGCGGCCTGGGTGAGCCAGTTGGCCGTCATGCCGTGGTCTTCCCCGTCATGGGCCACCGTCACGGCGTACAGGCCGTAGGGGAAGTGCCGGAGGATGGTTTTCTTGGCGGCTTCGTCCATTTAGGTTCTCGTTGTCGGGCACAATCGTCAAGTAGGGGAATATATGCCGTCGCCTCGTCTCGACTGCGCCATGTCGCTGAGACCGCTGCTGGTGGGCTTCCTGGGTGTTCTGGGTTTTGCGCCGCTGCACGCGCAGAGCCTGAAACCCTCCAACGAGATCCCGGCACTCGAAGTCGCGGTCGTCCGCGATTCAAACGATGCGCAGCTGCACTATCAGCTTGCCATTGCGTACTGGAGCCGGAAGCGGTACGACGAAGCCCAGAGGTCGCTCCAGACCGCGGTGATGAT
>DASZCG010000218.1:0-5914 GCA_035943355.1 Gemmatimonadales bacterium | reverse complement strand
CGGGCGCCCCGTTCCTGCCCATCGATTACGCTCCGTCGCAACCCTACAACGCACCGCCGCTCATCCGTCTCACCCTGAATCCCGGTGACGATATGATGCCGGCCTGGCTGCCGGACGGCGAGATTGTGTACACGGCGGAGCGAATCGATCGCGCTGACCATGACCGCTGCCTGGCGGTGATGCCCGGCACCGGCGCCGCAGTCTCCGGCTACACCTGCCGCACGTCGGCCTCCAACGATTCGCTGGACGCCTTTCTGGAGGCGGACCCGACGTCCTTGGGCGGAGGTCAGATCGCGTACGTGCGGCAGGATTCGTACCGGCTGCCTATCCCGCCCATCGCCCCGCACGTGCAGGCCATTACCGTCGCGCCACTCAACGATCCCAACGCGGGTCGCGACGTCCAGAGCTTGCCGTATCTCGCGCCCTCCGGTCGCACGCACTGGGGGGTCTCGCACCTCGGCTGGCTCGACGCGTCCCGGCTCGTCTACGTGGGTGAGGACGTGAGTTATCCGCGCGGCTGTTCGAGCTGCCCGCCTGATACCGTCCGCGTCGGACTCGAGATTGCGATCCTCGATCTGACACCGCCCACTCCGACGGTGACGATCGTGCCGGGGACAGACGCTGCGTCGTCCGTGACCGTGGGTGCCACCAGCGATACGATCTACTTCACGCGCGAAAACGATGCGGCGGTCTACCGCCATGTGTTCTCGAGTGGTGTGACCGACACCGTTCACGATTTCGGCGGCAACCGGCTCGTGCGCGACGTCGCGTGGGCCGCAGGACGTGTGTTCGTGGTGGTGGATGGCCTCCCGGACATCGGCGGCGATGTGCACATCCTCGGACCCACGCCCGGCGCGGACTCGCTCGTGCAGCCGCCCCGCGGTGGAGGCGGATTCGTGTGGTTCGAGCGGCCGGCGCCGTCGCGTGACGGCACGCGCTTCGTCGCACAAGGGTACGTCCTCACCAGCGACACATCGTCGCTCGCCTCCAGCCGCGACGCATGGCTCTACGAGCTGCCGTAACGCTCGCGGGCGCGGCGCTCTGTCTCATGACAGGCGCGCTGGCAGCCCAGACCAACGGCTCGATCGTCGGGCACGTCCGCCAACGCGCGGGCAGCGTCCCGGTCAATGGCGCAGAGGTCGGACTCGACGGCCGCTGGCTCTCGCAGACCGACTCCACCGGCTCCTACCGCATCCGCGAGGCGCGGAGCGGCTGGCACGTCGTCACGGTCCGCTCGATTGGGTTCGAGACCGTCCGTCGCGACAGCGTCCTGGTCCGGGCTGGACAGAATACGGTGGTGAATTTCACCGTCGACGTCTACACGATCGAGCGGCCGATCGTGGTCGAAGCCTATGCCGACTCGATCCTCGATCCGACGGTCGTCGCGTCGATACAGCGCATCGGGGGCGACGAGCTGCGGCGCTTCCCGGTAACCACGGTGGGGGAGGCGGTCGCGCTCTCCGCCGGCGCTGTGGGCGAGAGCTACCGCGGTGGCCGCCTCGGCCAGCAGGCGTTCGTGCTCGATGGATTGGGTGTGAAGAACCAGCTGGATGCGTCCACGGGCGGGCTCGGCGTGAGAATTCCGCCCGACCTGCTGGTGGAAGCGTCACTCGCGACCAACGGCTTCTCCGCGCGCTACGGTCAGGCGATCTCCGGTCTCGTGAACGTCGTCACGAAAGACGGCGGCGAACGATGGAGCGGGCGCGCTGCCTACGAGAGCGACCGCTTGTTCGCTGGGGCCGCGGATATGGGTCAGGACCGCGTCGTGGTGTCGGCGGATGGTCCGCTCCCCGGCGGCATCGGGCTGGTCACGGTACTCGACGTCGAGGGCAAGCTCGATGCCGACCCCGTGAATGCGCCGCCTCCCCCCGAGGCGCGAGATCCCCGCAACAACAATCCCGCGATGCTGCCGCACAACAGCGGCGAGCGCTACGACGCCGGCGCCAAGCTGCGCCTGCCGCTCGGCGGGTCACACACGCTGCGCCTGTTTGCGCTGCGATCGGACGAGCAACGACTGCTGTACGATCCCGTCTATAAGTACGACACCTATGGTGCGCCCGCGCAGCGCGTGAGTGGCAATCTGTTCAGCGCCGACCTGCAGCGCACCAGCAACAATTTCACGGCCGACCTGCGCGCCGGTTACTTCTCGCGCGAGTTCGAGCGGGGGACGCTCGCCGAGCAGCCGCGCTACCGCTTCGGGGCGTTCACCGGCAGCCCATTTCGATTCATCGGCGAAGATCTGGCGCGCAGCCAGGACACCGTGGCGGCACGCGCGCCCATTCCCGGGCTCATCGCGCCCGACTTCAGCGATCAGTCGCCGTGGGGAGTGCCGGCGTTCTTCCTCGGCGGCGGCTCCGCCGGGGGAGTGGCGTGGAATCAGTTCCACGAGCTGCGCGGTCAGGCCGATTTCAGCGTGGGAGGTCCGCGCGGCGATTTCTACTTTGGCGGAGAGATTGCCAGCCAGGACGTGAAGACGTTCCAGCGCGCCCTGGGCTACCTCCCCGTGGGCGACAGCGTCCCACCCGCCGAGGCGTCGAGATTCACACCGCTGTCCGTTGCCGCCTACGGCGAAGGCCAGCTGCGCGGCCAGGACTTCGTGTTCACGTTCGGTCTGCGCTATGACCAGTTCGATCCGGGAACCGGTATCCCCGGCGGCGCCGTGTATGGCGCGCGGCGCAGCGTCAGTCCACGGCTCGGCTTCTCGACCATCCTGAAGGGCGCGACGTTCGTCGCGAGCTGGGGCCGCTTCTCGCAGGCTCCCGACTTCCAGTATCTCGTCGACGCGGCTTTTGACGATACCCTGCGCACCGGCCGTTTCCGTCGCGGCAATCCGAATCTCGGCTTCGAGGAGGCGACGCAATACGAGTTCTCCTTGCGGACCCGGCCGTCGGCTACGACGACACTACGGGTCAACGTCTTCAACAAATTGCTCGACGGGATGGTCGCGTCGGTGCCGCTGGGGGTCGATCCCGACTCGTCGATTTTCGGGAATCTCGATTATGGCGATGTGAAAGGCGTGGAAGTCATCGCGGAGCGGCCGCTGCGCGACGGCTGGGGCGTGCGCGTCTCCTACGCGCTGCAGCAGGCGCAGGCGACCGCAACCAACGCCTTCCAGCTGACCCGCCGCATCCGCGTCGATCCCGGGGGCGACACGATCAATCCGGCGCGCGTGACGTTCCCGCTCGACTACGATCGCCGCCACAATCTCACCGTGATCGGGCAGACGCAGCTGTCACGCAATGCCGGCCCGCGTGTCGCCGGGATACGGCCGTTTGCCGGGTTCGAGGCGGCGGCGATCATCCGCGTGAGCTCGGGACTGCCATACACGATGACAAATTTTGCGGGCGACAGTCTGATTGGCTTGCCGAACAGTCACCGTCTGCCAACACTGGCGACTGTGGACCTGCTGCTGAGGCAACCGATTCGACTGGGAGGTGGAGGGGGGGTGCGGTGGCAGGGAAGTATCTACCTGGACGTGCGGAATCTGCTGAACCGCCAGAACGTCGAGGCGGCGCGGCGCGAGTCAGGTCAGCCGAATTTGACGGATGCGCAGATTCAGCAGATGGCGGAGACGGCGTACGCGGCCCACCCGGAGCCGATTCCCTACGAGTCACCGCGCTATCGCTCCTACGCCGATCTGGACGGCAACGGCCTCATCGAAGGACGCACGGAGCTGTTTCCGTTGTACCTGTCGGCCGCGCGTGACTACGGGCAGCCGCTGTTCTCATACGGGCCGCCCCGCCTCTTCCGCATCGGCATCGAGCTGCTGTTTTAGTCCCTCGAGCACATAGCCGGCCGCGACGCCGCTCACAACCATCAGCAGGCCAAGCCAGCCGAGTCCGGTGAGACGCTGGCTGAACAACAGCAGCGCCAGCAATGCACCGACCACAGGCTCGATCGTCGCAGCGACAGACGCCGGAGCGGCTTCGATGCGCTTCATGGCGCCGAAGAACAGCAGGTTTGCTGCGATGACAGAGCCGGCTGCGAGTCCCAGCAGGCCGCGCCATGCCGCGCCCGACGGCGGCGGCGTTGGCGCCCGGCCCCAGATCGCGAGGGCAATCCAGATCAGTACGACACCTCCGACCGCTTCGAGGAACAACACCTTCACCACGCCGTAGCGCGGCGCCGCGTAGCGGCCCATCAGTGATGTGAGCGCGTAGCTGAGCGCCGACAGCAGGCCACCGGCCACGCCCGCCGTCACGCCCATTCGTGCGGCCTCGGCACCTGCGTTGCTGCCGCCGGTGACGGTGAGGGCAACGCCAACCATGACGATGAACGCCAGCGCGATGCGGGTTGGTGTCAGCGCCTCTTTGAGAATTACGCGAGCGAGCACCGCGACCATCACGGGAGCGGTATAGAGCAGCGCCGCGGCGCCGGCGACACCGACACCGGCGATCGCGAACTGATACGCGATCTCGAACAGAGCGACCAGCGCGCCGCCGCCGAGGCCGATCAGCAGCCAGCCGCGCCGGTCGGCGCGAAACAGGTCGCGGCGGAACAGGATCCCCCAGATGGCGAGCGCGATCGTGCCGATGAGCACGCGCCAGAAGCCGATGCTGGTGGCGGGCATGAGACTGTACAGGCCGGTCGAGAGGGGGCCCGTGGTACCCCACGTGGCGCCGGCGCCGAGCGCGAAGAGATATCCGACGACGCGACTGCGGGAGCGTGTTGAGGGTGCTGTCACGCGCCCAAGTTGTCGGCCGTGAGTTCGCCGCGCAACACGGTGACTGCTTGACCGCCGATCCTGACGCGATCACCCACGAGCCGGAGCCGCAGCTCGCCGCCGCGCGGTGACGCCTGAAACGCCGCGAGCTCGGTCTTACCCAGCTTCGCGCTCCAATACGGTGTCAGCGCGCAGTGCGCGGAACCGGTGACGGGATCTTCGGGGACGCCGGACTGAGGAGCGAAGAAGCGTGACACGAAGTCGTACGGGCTCTTCGCATCGGCGCGGCTCGTCACGATGACGCCGCGTGCCTGGATGTGAGCGATTGCCGCCATGTCCGGAGCGAGATTGTGTACCACGGATTCACTCTCGACTTCAACGAGATAATCGAACTTGCTGCGACCGACGAACTGTACGTGTGCGCCGAGTGCCTCCTCGAGTGCGACCAGCGGAGGCGTCACCGTTGCCGGCGTTGCGGGAAAATCCAGCTCAATCCACGCTTCATTCTTGTCGGCAGTGAGCAGCCCACTCTTCGTGTGAAAGCGCGCCTGCGTGGTCTTCGGAAGATGTCCATCCTCCCAGAGCACGTGCGCGCTCGCAAGTGTGGCGTGGCCGCAGAGATCGACTTCAATGGCGGGCGTGAACCAACGCAGGTCGTAGCCGTCCTTCTGCTTCACGAGAAATGCCGTCTCGGCGAGGTTCATCTCGCGTGCGACGTTGAGCATCCAGGCCGGATCAGCGGCCTTGGGGAGGATGCAGACGGCGGCGGGATTTCCTGCGAACGGGCGATTGGTGAACGAGTCGACTTGCGTGATGCGGAGGCTCATGCCTCCAATCTATGCCTTTGCAAAACGAACGCCGCACCCAGGGAGCCCAAGAACGCGCCGACGAACCCGCCGATAAGGGCACCGATCGTCGTCGCCACAATCCATGCCACCAGCAGATGTCCCGGTGACACGTGCAATAGCCCTGAGGTCAACGACGCGATGATCAGCGCGAGCCCCGTACGAAAGATTCCAAAGGTCGACAATACGCTCTCTATAAGGAGCCCGAGTATTGCCGGTACGAGAACGCACGCGAGTACGCCAGCAACAGCGGCTGCGGCGCCGCTGATAATTCGCCGAATCATCGTCGGAGCAGGAAAGCTCGTCGGTGCTGGGATCACATCAGCTCACGACGCGATAGCGAAGTGCGGTCGCGCCGATGACACACCCGGCGAACCCACCCAACAGCGGATTGACCACGATATTC
>DASZCG010000217.1:0-2948 GCA_035943355.1 Gemmatimonadales bacterium | reverse complement strand
ACTGCTCGATGACTGGTTTGAGAGCGACATGCTGAAGGGCGTGCTGGGCGCGCTGGGGATCTGGCATCTCAAGCAGGGTCCGCGCTCGGGTGGCACCGCTTTCAATTTCCTGCATCACCACGTCGGCTGTGCCCCGGGCGTTTTTCGGCCGCCCCAATCGAATCTGCGTGCAGTGCTGGCGGCGATGCGGGGACCGGAAGTCGCGTTCAACGCTGCAGCGGACGTGCGGCTCGCCGGCGACGGACGCGCCACCGGCGTGAGGTTACGCCAGCCCCACGAACAAATCGATGCGCCCCTCGTGGTGTCCAGCGAGTCGCCGCGGGCCGCGCTTTCGCGCCTCGCGGTTCATCTCGACCCGGAATTCGTTCGGGCAGTCGACCACATCAAGTGCCGGGGCGTCGTTGCCCACGCCAGGCTCACCACCGATTACGCCGGTCGGCTGCGCTACCGGTGCGTCGCGCCTTCGCTCGAGTACCTGGAGCGGGCCTACGATGACGCAAAGTACGGGCGCGACTCGCAGCATCCCTATGTCGAGACCGATGGAGCGGGCCGAGTCCATATCCAGTACGTGCCCTTCACCGATCAACGGCGTGACGTTCAGAGCCTGCGCACGCTCGGGAGCCGGGTCGCAGACGCCCTCGGCGTGCCAGCCGGGGCGCTGACGATCGAGACACCGGACGACTTGGAGCGGGAATACAACCTGACGGAGGGGCACCTCTACCACGGCGAGCTCACTCTCGACCAAATTCTGTTCATGCGTCCCGTACCGGGCTGGAGTCGCTACCGTACCCCTATCGCGGGCCTCTATTTGTGCGGCTCGGGCACGCACCCGGGCGGCGGCATCCCCGGCGCGGCCGGCCGCAACGCAGCGCGTGAGATGCTATGACCTTTCTCAAGACGGTCGAGAGCTATCGCCAGGGTGCGCGCACGCTGCCCGGCCGCTACTACACGGCGCCGGAGGTCTTCGCCGAGGAGCAGGAGCGCATCTTCGCGAGGCACTGGATCTGCATCGGCCGGGCGGCGTCGCTCGCCAGCCCGGGCGACTACTTCCTCGCGGACATCGCCGGCGAAAGCATCATCGTCCTGCGCGATCAGGCGGGCGAGCTCCGCGCCTATTACAACGTCTGCCGCCATCGCGGCACTCGACTGTGTGAGGCGACGCAGGGCCGGCTCTCGGAAACGATCCAGTGCCCCTACCACGCATGGACCTACGCGCTCGACGGCCGCCTGATCGGCGCGCCCCACATGAATGAAGTGGCGGGGTTCGACAAGAAATCGTATCCGCTGCACCGCGTGGCGCTCGCCGAGTGGGAAGGGTTTCTGTACGTGAATCTCGATCCCGCGGCGATGCCGGCCGAGCGGTGGTTCGCGCCGTTGGCGGGACGATTCGCGAACTACAATCTGCCCGCCGTGCACACGGTGCGCCGCATCGAGTACGGCATGCGCGCCAATTGGAAGCTCATTCTGCAGAATTACAACGAGTGCCTGCACTGCCCCACGATCCACCCCGAGCTGTCGACCAAGCTGCCGTACACGTCCGGCGCCAACGACTTGATCGACGGGCCGTTCCTCGGCGGCTACATGGAGATCAAGGCTCCCAACGAAAGCGCGACGATGACCGGCCGCGCCTGCGCGCTGCCGCTCGGCACGTTGCCTGCCGAGGATCAGCGCCGGGCGTTCTACTACGCGCTGTTTCCCACGATGATGCTGAGCCTGCATCCCGACTACGCGGTGTTCTACACGGTATGGCCCGTGGCTCCCATGCAGTCCCGGGTCATCTGTGAATGGATGGTGCACCCGGACGCGCCCAGTGCCGCGGGCTACAACATCCAGGATGCGGAAGAGTTCTGGGATCGCACCAACCAGCAGGACTGGCACATCTGCGAGCAGAGCCAGCTCGGTATCAGCTCGCGGATGTACGCGCCGGGACCTTACTCGCCCCGCGAGAGTATTCCGGCGGCATGGGATCGGATGTACCTGAGTGTCTTCGCATAGCAGCGGAAGCCTCGAGCCGCTCGTACGCTCATTCGAGCTTCGTGCCCAGCTCGATCTCCTTGCGAACGCCGTCGAGACGCTCAACGCAGGGTTCGTCGATCTGCCGAAGAGTGACCAGAAAATTGACCACGATGGTGTCGAAAGTGTTCTGACCGCCGTAGCGGGCTGGTTGCGCGATAACTATCCGTACTTCCATCCGCTATACGCCGGCCAGATGCTCAAACCACCGCACCCGGTCGCGCGGTTGGCCTATTCGCTGGCGCTCCTCATCAACCCGAACAACCACGCGCTCGATGGCGGCCGCGCCAGCTCCGCGATGGAAAAGGAAGCGGTCGCCGAGCTGGCGAAGATGATCGGCTGGGAGACGCACCTCGGCCATCTCTGTGGTGGCGGCACGATGGCGAACCTCGAAGCGCTCTGGATTGCGGGCCAGCTCCATCCCGGCAAGACGATTCTCGCCTCCACCCAGGCGCACTACACGCATCAACGCATCGCAGGCGTGCTGGGCCTGCCGTTCGATACCGTTCCGGTCGATCGCCGCGGGCGAATCGATGTGCAGGCGTTGGAGCGGCGCCTGGCGGCAGGCGGTGTGGGCACCGTGGTCGCCACCATGGGCACCACGGCGACAGGCGCCGTCGACCCGCTCGAGGCGATTGTCGCGCTCCGCAGTCGCTACGATTTCCGCGTCCACGCCGACGCGGCCTACGGCGGCTACTTCCTGCTAACGGACAATCTCGAACCAGAGACGCGGCGCGCCTTCGACCGAATCGCGGACGCCGCGTCCGTCGTGATCGATCCGCACAAGCATGGGTTGCAACCGTACGGCTGCGGCTGCGTGCTGTTCAAGGATCCGTCGGTCGGCCGGCTGTACCGCCACGATTCACCCTACACCTACTACACGTCCACCGATCTGCACCTCGGCGAGATCGCGCTCGAGTGCTCCCGGCCCGGCG
>DASZCG010000216.1:0-3840 GCA_035943355.1 Gemmatimonadales bacterium | reverse complement strand
ACAACGTCCTCGCCGACCTGCGCTACGCCGCGCGCCAGCTCGCGCGTAGCCCGGGCTTTACGCTCGGCGTAGTCCTCACGCTCGCGCTCGGCATCGGCGCGAACGTCGCGATGTTCTCCATTATCGATCGAATGTTGTTTCGGCCTCCGCCCTTGCTGCACGATGCGGGCGCTACGCATCGCATCTATCTCGCGCAGACTTGGAGTGGCAAGGAGCAGGCCGGCGGCTACATGCAGTACGCGCGCTACGTCGATCTGACGAAATGGACCACCGCGTTCGCGCGCACCGCCGCCTTCACCGAGCAGGACCTCGCCATCGGCGTTGGCACCGAGGCGCGTGAAATGCGCGTCGGCATCGTGAGCGCGGGGTTCTTCGGCTTCTTCGATGCGCCGCCCGCGCTGGGGCGCTACTTCACCACGTCCGAGGACAGTCCTCCCACTGGGACCGCAGTCGCGGTGCTGGCCTACGCCTTCTGGCAGACGCAGTACGGCGGTCACAAGGATGTGCTCGGGTCCACGCTGCAGATCGGTCCCACGCTCTACACGATCATCGGGGTTGCGCCAGAAGGATTCGTTGGCTTGTGGCCCGTACAGCGACCGGCGGCGTTCATCCCCATCACGAGCCATGCCAGCGCGATGGCCGCAGGCCGGCGGGGCGAGACTTGGTGGACCACCTACCACTGGCAGTGGCTCTCGATGCTGGCGCAGCGTAAGTCGGGGGTGAGTGTGGCGGCCGCGAATGCCGACCTCAGCAACGCGTTCCTCCGCAGCTACGCGGCTCAGCGGTCGGGAAGCTCCAGCATGACTCCGGCGGAAATCGCGCGGCCGCGGGCATTCGTGGCGTCCGTGCTGAGCGAGCGCGGACCCAACGAGTCGAGCTTTGCAAAGGTCGCGACGTGGATCAGCGGCGTCGCGCTGATCGTGCTGCTCATCGCCTGCGCGAACGTCGCCAATCTCCTGCTCGCCCGCGCGCTGCGGCGCCGGCGGGAGATCGCCGTTCGGCTGGCGCTGGGCGTCAGTCGAGCGCGCCTGTTGTCGCAGCTCTTCACCGAGAGTGTGCTCCTGGCGCTGCTCGGCGGCCTCGCCGGGCTGATCGTCGCCGATTGGGGTGGCGCGGTGCTGCGCGCGCAGTTCTTGGCGAAGTCGTCCGACGTGAGCGTCCTGAGCGACGCGCGGACGCTCCTGTTCGGCGGCGTGGCGGCTCTCGCCACCGGCCTGCTCACCGGCCTCGCGCCCGCGCTACTGAGCAGGCGTACCGATGTCGCCGGCGATCTCAAGGCGGGTGCGAGAGAAGGGACGTTCCAGCGGTCGCGCATGCGCATCGCATTGCTCGTGCTGCAGGGAGCGCTGTCGGTGGTGCTGCTCGTCGGTGCGGGGCTGTTCGTGCGCAGCCTGCGCAACGTGCGGGTGATTCCGCTGGGCTACGACGTAGACCCGGTGCTGCTCGTGGGCATGAACCTGCGTGGGACCGAGCTCGACAGCGCCCGCAATGTCGCGCTCCGGCGTGAGCTGCTCGACGCGGCGCAGGCGATTCCGGGCGTCGAGCACGCCTCGCTCCAACTCACGGTGCCGTTCTGGTTGACCTGGGACCTCGACCTCCACGTTGCCGGCATCGACTCCGTAGGCCGCCTGGGTGAGTTCTATCTCAACGCTGTGACCCCGGAGTACTTCGCCACGCTCGGGACGCACATCCTGCGCGGTCGTGGTATTGAGTCCCAGGATGGGGAGCATGCGCCCCGAGTGATGGTCGTGAGCCAGGCGATGGCCAAGACGCTCTGGCCCGGCCGGGACCCGATCGGTCAGTGTGTCAAAGTGGATGCGGATACGGCTCCGTGCAGCTATGTCGTCGGCGTCGCCGAGAACATCAAGTCGCAGCAACTGGGCGACGATCCCGGACTGCTCTACTATCTCTCCACGGCACAATGGCATCCCGAGCAGGGGGGGCTGTTCATCCGGACCCGCGGAGACGCCCCGCGTTATGCCGAGACTATCCGTCGCTCACTGCAGCCCGTCATGCCCGGCGCAGCGTACGTCACCGTCACGCCGCTGCGTGACATCCTGGGTGAGCAGACCCGTTCCTGGCAGATGGGCGCGACGATGTTCCTTGCCTTCGGTGCGCTGGCGCTGGCGCTCGCGGCGATCGGCCTCTACAGCGTGATGGCCTACAACGTCGCGCAGCGGACGCAGGAGCTAGGCGTCCGCGCCGCACTCGGCGCGCAACAGCGCGACCTCATCAGGCTCGTCGTCAATGAAGGCTTGAAGGTGGGTGTCGTCGGCATCGTGATCGGCGTGGTGATCGCGCTCGCCGGAGGCCAGTGGCTGGGACCGCTGCTGTTCCAGGAATCTCCCCACGATCCGCTCGTGTTCGGGGGCGTGACGCTGGTGCTGCTCGGGACGACGGTGTTGGCGAGCTTCGTGCCCTCGCGTCGCGCCGCGCGCGTCGATCCGATGGTTGCCCTGAGGTACGAATGATGGACACGCTGGGTGGGATTCGGACTCGGGCCGGCCGAGCTGATCACGAGGGTCCGAACGCGGGCGGGCGATGTCCAGACAACGAGCGCACGCGGCGATCGAAGGTTCCGACAGGCCCTGGTTCCGGCTCAAGTCGCGCTCACCATGGCGTTGCTCGTGTCGACGGGTCTTCTCGTCATGAGCTTCAGTAACCTCGTGAGCCGAAAGGTGGGCGTGCGGGACGTGGCCGCACTCGTGACGGCCCGCGCCCCCTTGTACGGGCCTCGCTACCAAAAACCGATCGCACAAGCCCAGTTTTTTGAAGGGCTGCTGGCGCACGCCGCGGCACTACCGGGTGTCTCGGGCGCTGCTCTCATCAATGAAGTACCAGGCGGTGGTGGCGGCATCACCACGTTCGAATCTGTGGACCATCCCGTGCCGCGCTCCGAGCAGCCACGCGCGATGCTCCGACTTGTCGGAGGCACGTACTTCTCCACGCTGGGATCCCCGTCCTGGCTGGGCGCGCCTTCGAGCCGAGTGACCGGACGGATGCGCCGCCCGTTCGATGGTGGCGTTGAGAAATGAATAGGTCCTTCTTGGCCGTCCGCAATCTCGAAAAATCCTACCCTCAGGCTGACGGCCGGCTGTTCGCTCTGCGGCAAATCTCGCTCGATGTGGCGGCCGGCGACTTCGTCACGATCATGGGCCCGTCGGGAGCGGGGAAATCCACGCTGCTCACGATTCTCGGAATGCTCGACGGTGATTGGGGCGGCGAGTACCAGCTACTCGAGCACACCGTCCACGCGCTCAAGCCCAAACAGCGGGTGGACCTCGGCAAGCGCTACGTCGGATTCGTGTTTCAGCAGTATCACCTGATCGACGACCTCACCGTCGCCGAGAATCTCGCGATGCCGCTGTCGTATCGCGACGTCAAGCCGAGTGAACAGCAGGCGGCGGTCGCCGATACGCTCGACCGCTTCGGCATGGTTGCGAAGAAGAACCTCTATCCCCGCCAGCTCTCGGGTGGACAGCAACAGCTCGTCGGCGTGGCCCGTGCGGTGATCCATCGTCCCGCCCTGCTCCTTGCCGACGAGCCGACCGGCAATCTCCATTCGAGCCAGGGCAAAGAGATCATGGAGCTGTTTCGCGAGCTCAATGCCGCCGGCACGACCATCGTGCAGGTGACGCACTCGGAAGACAACGCGAAGTACGGGAAGCGCGTGATACAGCTGAGGGATGGCTGGATTGTTGACTGACACTTGAAACCGGACACCTCACATGGACAGTCTGTTACAGGACATCCGCTACGCGTTGCGATCCCTGAAGAGGACACCGGGGTTCGCGATCGTCGTCGTGCTCACCCTCGCGCTCGGTTTGGGCGGCAATGCCA
>DASZCG010000215.1:0-19890 GCA_035943355.1 Gemmatimonadales bacterium | reverse complement strand
GGGCGGGTGCGTGCCGGGATTTGGGGCGAGGTCCAACAGACCTATTCATCGGATTTCCTCGTGAACGATACGCTCGACACGCGTAATGCGGCGTGGTGGGCGACCAACGTGCGTGTGGGGTGGGACGGAACGGTGGGTGGGATGCATCTCGCGCCGTTCATCGGAGTGAACAACGCATTCAATCACAAGTACGTGAGCTCAGTAGTCATCAACGCCGCGCGGGACCGGTACTACGAGCCCGCGCCTGGGCGAAACGCGTATTTCGGCCTCTCGATTGGAGCGGGTCGGTAACCCTAGACCTTTCGTGGAGGTGCGTATGCACGGGGCAAGATCGTGGAGCGCGTGGATCGCCGTCGGCGCGCTGTGCTCCTCGCTCGCGGCGCAAGGGTCGGGTGCAGTCAAGAACGAACCTGCGGCATCGCCGCTGACGAACGTGACGCCCGCAATGCTGCTGCAGGCGCAGACGAGCGGTGACTGGTTGATGTACGGGCACAACTACACGAACAATCGCTACTCCCCTCTGAATCAGATCAACACCACCAACGTCAAAAACTTGATCCCGCGGATGGTTTTCCAGTCCGGTACGGAACGGCTCGGCAGCTTTGAAACCACGCCGATCGTCGTGAACGGGATCATGTACATCACGTCCCCTGCGGTACCCAATAACGTGGTCGTGGCGGTCGATCTGCGGACGCAGCAGACGCTGTGGCGCTATGAGCACAAGAACGCGCCCGTCAGCACAGCGTGCTGCGGACCGAACAACCGCGGCGTCGCGATCTCGGGCGGCAACGTCTACGTCGCCACACTCGACGCGCAGCTCATCGCGCTCGATCAGGCCACAGGCAAGGAAAAGTGGACGGTGCAGGTGGGGGATCCTGCCGATGGCTACACGGAGACGATGGCCCCGCTTGTAATCGACGACAAAATCATCGTCGGCACGTCGGGGGCGGAGTACGGCATTCGCGGCTTCGTGCGGGCGTACAGCACCGCCGACGGCAAGCCGGTGTGGAATTGGTACACGATTCCGGCTCCGGGCGCGAAGGCCGACGAAGGCGGGATCAACGGCTGGTTCGGCACGTGGTCGCTTACCACTCCCGAAGGCGACAAGCTGCATCGCGACATCGCGAAGGAGAAAGCGGACTCGGCGAAATACGCCGACGCCTGGATGCACGGCGGCGGCTCGATGTGGATGACGCCCGCCTATGATCCCGACACCAGGACGCTGTTCGTGGGCATCGGCAACCCCTCGCCCGATCTCGACGGCTCGATTCGCCCCGGCGACAACCTCTGGACCGAGTCGATCGTCGCGCTCGATGCGACGACCGGAAAGTTCAAGTGGGGTTACCAGACGGTGCCGCACGACGTCTGGGACCTCGACGCGGTCAGCCCGCCCGTGGTGACGATGGTCCGTGGCAAGAAAGCCGTCGTGCATGCCGGCAAGACCGGCTGGGTGTACGTGCTCGACGCGGCGACCGGGAAGCTGATTCGTCGCTCCGAAGCGTTCGTGCCGCAGGAGAACATGTTCGCGCAGCCGACGCCCGAGGGAACGCGCATGCTGCCGGGCGCCAACGGTGGCCAGGAGTGGTCCCCAGTCACGGTGAATCCCGAGCTGCAATTCGCTTACACGGTCGGGTTGCACCAGCCGATGTACTACAAGAACCATTACGCCCCGTACGAGCAGGGCCGGCTGTGGCTGGGGAGCGCGTTCGTGGCGATTTCGGGCGAAGCGCAGTGGGGCACGGTCACCGCGATCAACTTGCAGACCGGGAAGAAGGCGTGGCAGGCGAAGACCGATCAGCCGATGATCGGCGGCGCGACGGCAACGGCCGGCGGCCTCGTGTTTACCGGCGAGGGGAACGGATGGTTCAAGGCGTACGACGCGAAGACGGGCGCGGTCCTGTGGAAGTTTTATTGCGGTGCAGGGGTGAACGCGGCGCCATCGGTGTTCCAAGTTGACGGCGAACAGTTCGTCGCGGTCGCCGCCGGAGGCAACTTCCAGCTCGGCTATCCGCTCGGCGACGCAGTCTTCGTATTTGGACTTCCGAAAGCGGGTATGTAGCTTGGACGCATGACAAAACTGTTTCGCGTGCTCGTTGGGATGGCGATGGTCTCGGTGCGGGCAGGGATGGCGCAGAATCCGCCCGCACCCCCGACGCCGCCACCCGCTCCCGCGCCTGCCCGCCCGGCGCCTACGACCCAGTCCCCGCAGATCGATTCCCATTGGCTCAGCATCGATAGTGCCGGCAAGACGGCGACGTTCCAGCTGACGGCGGGACTGACGGGCCTCAATAGTGCGTTGAACTTCAATGGGTTCAAGGACGGCGGGCTCACATTCACGGTCCCGGTGAACTGGAACGTCGTCATTCTATTCACCAACCACGACGGCATGCTGCCGCACTCCGCCGAGGTGATCGATACGGTGAAACCGATGCCCGCGGGACCGGTCGACCCGGCGTTTCCGCGCGCGGAGACTGTGCGCGTGGCCCAGGGCCTCGGACCCGAAGAGAAGGACACGATTCGCTTCACCGCGAACAAGGCGGGCTCGTATCTGATCTTCTGCGGGGTGCCGGGACACGGTCTCACGGGGATGTGGATCCGCTTCCGCGTGTCGGCGACGGATAAGCAGCCCACACTCACGGCCACGACCAGCCACTGAATCAGCTCGCGTCGTTCCACCTGCCTGCCGCTTCGAGGTAGCGCCGGGCCATCGCGCCCGATTCCTTTGGTGTACGCGTGGCATCGGTAACGCTGTCGAGTTCGACCACGCCCCAGCCGTCGAATCCGATGTCGTCCAGTGCTGCGAACACACCCGGCACGTCCACCTTGCCACGGCCGAGCTCGACGAAGCGGCCAGACTCGTCGAGATCCTTGATGTGCAGGAAGAGCAGCCGCCCCGCGTGGTGGCGGACGGCCTGAGCGGGATCACCGCCGGCACGCTGGAGATGAGCCGTGTCGAGCAGGAGCCTGACGTACTGTGGATCGGCGGCGTCGAGCACGCGCTGGATCTCGGCGGGCGACTGCCCGAGCGCGCCCATGTGATTGTGATAGCCGAGCGGGATCCCCACGTCTGCGCTGCGCCGGCCGATCTCGGTGAGCAGCCGTCCCATGCGGCGATAGTCGTCGGGCACAGGCTCCCGGCCGCTCGGCCGCTGGTCGATCACCTGGAGATAGCGGCCCCCCACATCGCGGACAAACCGCGCGTGACGCGAGTGCTGCGTCAGTGTCTCCTGCTCGACGGCCGGGTCGAGTGACACATCGCCGCTCGACAGCGCGACAAGTGTGAGGTGCCGATCGGTTAGGAGTTGCTTGAGCTCGGCAGGGCGGTCACCCCACGTCGTGACCGCCGACTGCCGCAGCTGGATGCCGCGGAAGCCGAGCGTGGCGATATCGTCGATGGCACGGGCGTCGTTGCCGCCCCAGGTAATGGCGGCGTAGCCAAAGCGAATGCGCGCACGAGAGATACGGGTCCGGATCGGCCGGCCGGCGGCCCACACCGCCGCGCCGACGCTGCTCGCGAGAAAGGCCCGGCGTTTCATGACGAATTAGCCTACACCCTCGAGCCCATATCCGGAAGCCGTACCCGCGTTCATGTTCCCCGCGCTGGAGTGATTCTCCGGGTTCACCTTCCAGGAGGCTCATCATGCTCACCGACCAACTCGCTGCGGCTGTCCGTCACCACTGGTGGCTGTTCCTGCTGCGCGGCATCGCCGCGGTTGTGTTCGGGGTGCTCGTCTTGATGTGGCCCGGCGCCACGGTCGTGGCGCTCATGGTTTTTATCGCCGCGTACGCCCTCGTTGACGGGATCGTCACGGTGGGCTCCGCCGTTCGCATGCGGCCCCTGTTCGACCGGTGGTGGCTGCTGCTGTTCCAGGGGGTGGTCAGCATCGCGTTCGGCGTGCTCGCATTCATGTATCCGGCCCTGTCGCTCTGGTACGTCGTCATTTCGGTGTCGCTCTGGATGTTTCTGGCGAGCATGGCGCTGTTCATGTTGGGACGTGCGCAGCGGGCGATGGGCGGGTCTGCGTTCTGGAGCACGTTGGCCGGGATCGCCAGCCTGGTGCTTGCGGTACTGGCCTTGGCCCGTCCGGGAGCTGCGGTCGCCAGCGTGATCGTGTTGATCGCGTGGTTCGCCCTCGCCATCGGCCTCGTGAACCTTGTGGTGGCATTCCGCGTTCGTGCTCTGACGAGAGCAGTCGCCACCGCCTAACAACAGGAGACAGAGATGACTCGCGCTATCACGCAGCGCCGCGACGGCAAGAGATCGCGGCAGCGCACCCCCCGCACCGGCAGCGCTCCCAGCACGTCTCGGAAAACGACTGACGCTCCCCGCGTCGCCGAGAACCCCTCTCGCGCGCCGGCCGTCACCAAGCTGTATCCAACCAAGAACGATGTGCCGGAAGCGACACGCACCGAGGTGATCACGCTGCTCAATCAGCGACTCGCAGACGCAATCGACCTGCAGACCCAATGCAAGCACGCGCACTGGAACGTCAAGGGTCCCGCATTCATCGCGCTTCATAAGCTGTTCGACGAAATCACCGAGGACGTCGAGGACTACGTCGATCTGATCGCCGAGCGCATCGTGCAGCTCGGCGGCGTCGCCGAGGGCACGGCGGGCGTCGTGGCGAACCGGTCGACGCTCGTCGACTATCCGCTTGCGCTGAGCACGGGTGGCGAGCACGTCGCGGCGTTGTCCGACGCGCTGGGCGGGTTCGGCCGCGCGGTCCGTGTCGGCATCGAAGAGATGAACGAGCTGGAGGACGCGGGGAGCGCTGATATCCTGACAGAGATTTCGCGCGGGACGGACAAGTGGCTCTGGTTCGTGGAGGCCCATCAGCAATGAAACAGGCGCCCGACTTCCGGCTGCCCAGCGCCCCCGGCCAGTACGTTTCCCTCAAGGAGTTGCGCGGCAAGCCGGTGATCCTCGTGTTCTATCCCGCCGATTGGAGTCCGGTCTGCGGTGATCAGCTGGCGCTCTACAACGAGGTACTGCCGGAATTCGAGAAGTACGGCGCGCAGTTGGTCGGCATCTCGGTCGATGGTCCCTGGTGCCATCGCGCCTACGCAGACTCCCGCAAGCTGCGGTTCCCGCTGCTTGCAGACTTCGAGCCAAAGGGAGAAGTCGCGCGCCGCTACGGCGTGTACGACGTGGCAGCGGGAACGACCCAGCGCGCGTTATTCGTCCTCGACGAACAGGGGATGATTCGCTGGCGTTTCGTATCCGATCCCGCGGTTAATCCAGGTGCCGAGGGCATTCTCACCGCGCTCGCGCAATTGCAGCAACCAGGGGGTGTCCATGAGCCGGCGTGAAAACCGAGCCCATCTGACGGTGCCGGTGGGGCCGGACGATCACAGCATCGGGCGTGAGGATGCACCGCTGACGCTGGTGGAGTACGGTGATTTCCAATGCCCGCACTGCGGCAGAGCCTATCCCACCGTCAAGGAAGTGCTCCGGCGCTTCGGTGCGCAGCTCCGTTTTGTCTTCCGCGAGTTCCCCTTGACGATGATCCATCCCGAGGCCGAGCACGCCGCGGAGGCGGCCGAGGCCGCGGCTGCGCAGCGCGCATTCTGGCAGATGCACGATCGGCTGTTCGAGCGACAATTCGCGCTCGACGACGATCATTTGGTGGAGTACGCGAACGAATTGGGTCTCGATGGCGAGCGGATTCGTGGGGAGTTGGCGGCGGGGACCTATACCCCGCGGGTGCGGGAAGACTTCATGAGTGGAATAAAGAGCGGTGTGAACGGCACGCCGACTTTCTACATCAACGGCGTCCGCCACGATGGCGGCTACGATCTGGAGTCATTGCTCACAGCGTTAGGAGACGCGGCGCCTGTGCCGGCAAGCTGAAGATGAAGCCGGGATTGCTCCCGGCCTCATTGTCTTGCGCTCACTGCATGACCACGACCGACCCGTGCATCGACGGATGGATGTGGCAGGTGAAGTTGTACGTGCCCGCCGCGGCAAACTGCCGATCAACCGACATGTTGGCGTTGTCGCCGGGGATGTCAGCAGGCGCCCCGGTTTGGGTCGTGAAGAACACATTGTGGGTTGCTGGCGCGGCACTTCAACCTGGGTCCGCAGGGCGTCGCCTGGGCAGTGACCATCGCGTTCTCGACGCTCGCGGTCGCCAGCGCCATACTGTTCCGCCGCGGCCGCTGGAAAGAACAGCGGGTTTAGACGTATTATTGGGGCGATGCGATTCGTGACCGCGGTGCTCGCTCTGGTTTTCAGTCTCGCGATGGCGGGACCGGAAACGCACGGGTGTCCGCTGCACAGCGCTCGGCAGGGCGTCCCGGCTGCACATCACCAGGGCACGAGCGATCATCAGCAGCCCTCGCATTGCACCTGCCCGCAGGCATGTTGCCCCGCCGCAGTCACCGGGATTCTGTCTCCTCCAGCGGTTATTTGGAGCGCGCGGGTTCCGGCCATCCGCTTCGTCGACGCGGATCGCGCGGCGCCGGCCCCACTGCTCGCAACCCGGAAACATCTTCTTCCTCCCGCACTCGCCCCTCCGCACCCTCGCGCCTAGCCGTCAGACCGCTGGCTTAGCCATCTAGCCTTTGCCCCTAGGGAGGGGGAGACATGCCTATTGGGAAATTCACGTGCTGCGCCGTCATGCTATGCGCGGCGCTGCCGCAGCGCGTGCACGCGCAAGACTCGACCGTGAAGTTCGGCGAGCAGCCACCGCTCGCTGTCACGGGATTCGCGGTGGGCGACGCCGGCTACGATCGTAATCTCGCGCGCGGCACGGCCGTCGCCGGGAAGATCGCGCTCAGCCTGTTCCGGCCCTGGTCGGATCACCTCTACATCTTCGGCCAGCTCACGACGCACCTCGAGGAGGCCGATAGCGGCCCGCCCGAGACCCACATCGAAATCGACAACCTCGTCATCAACTGGACGCCGCCGAAGCTCTCGGCGCTGTCGCTCGCGTTCGGACGCTTTGACGCACCCATCGGTTTCGAGCGCGACGATGAGCCGCTCAACCTCGTTCCCACGAGCTCGTTCACGTTCGCGAACGCGCGTCCCGTGAAGCTGACAGGTCTGCTCGCGCGGTACGCCCTCAATCCGAAGGTGAGCGTGCTCGGCGTGGTCGCGAACGGTTGGGATGTGGAGGTCGACAACAACAGCGGCAAGACCGCGGGGCTCAAGGTCCAGGTCTTCCCCTCGGCGAACTTCGCCGTGGCTGCGGGAACGCTCTACGGACCGGAGCAGAACACGAGCTCGAGCGTCAAACGCACACTGCTCACGGGAGATCTCACGTGGCAACCGATGCAGCGGCTCATTCTGCAGGCGGAGGCGCACCATGGGTCGGAGCCGGGCACCCAGTGGACAGGCGTCGTCGGCCAGGCGTTCTGGCGCTTCAGCCAGTCGACGGGGCTGACGGTGCGAGGTGACGTATTCGACGACCCCGACGGCGCGCGTACGGGAACGGCGCAAACGCTCCAATCGCTGACGATCTCGCCGTGGTACTTCTACAGAGAAGCGCAGGAAGGCGTGTTCGCGAACGTCGAGTTCACGACGTTCCGTCTTCCGGCCTTCTCACTGCGGCCGGCCGTCCGGTTCGATCACTCCAGCCAGCCGGTGTTCGAGTCGCAAGACGGCACGCTGAAGCAGTCCAATGTGACCGTGTTGGTCGAGCTCGTGTACATCTTCTAGGAGACGGCGTGATCTACGATCTGCGGCAGAGCGATGTACGGGTGAGGTGGCTTGTCACGCTGCTGCTCGCCACGCTCGGCACTTCGTACCTGTTCGGCGCGTGGATGGTCGGCCTGTATGCGGGGTACAGCCCGCGCAAGGTCGCCGAAACGTACGGTTCGGCCGGCGAGATGCCGATGACGATGCAGATGCCGCCAGAAACCACGATGGTGACGGAGCAGCCGATTTCCATGGCTGAGATGGTCGAGGAGCAGCACCACGTGGATCGGGACCTGCTCGTGCAGGACACGCATGTGCACATGCCGATGTACGCGGTGATCGCGGCTTGCCTGTCGGTGATCGTGCTGGGCCTGGCGCTGCCGCGCTGGGCCGGCCTGGCGATCATCGCTCTCCTGTTCGCCGCGCCCTGGCTGGACTTTGCCGGGATGTGGCTCACGAAACTCGCGTCGCCCGGCTTTGCGTTTGTCACGCTCGCAGGCGGATGGGCGATGGCGCTTGGCTATCTCATCGTGGCTGCACTAGCCACATATCAGATGTGGTGGAGGAGAACATGAAAACGCTATTACTCGGCGTGGCCGCGGCCACGCTGCTGCATATCACACCGACCGTTGTCATGCTGAAGCGCGAGGAAGCGGTCGCCCGGTTGCTGCCGGGTGCGGACCAGTTCGTCGCGCGGGAGCTGCACCTCAGCAGCGCCGACTCCAAGCGGATACACGATGCGGTTGGCTGGGAGCCGCCGGACGGCGTGGTCACGTTTTTTCTCGGCAAAAAGCAGGATCAGGTCACCGGCGTGCTGATGTTCATGCGGGTGGACTGCCAGCACGGGCCCATCGAGCTGGCCGTGGGCTACGATCCGCGCGGGACCGTTCGCGCCGTTGAGGTTACCAAGGCCACGATCGAAATGAAGCCGTGGATCGTCGAAGCTCTCCGCGCGGGCCTGACGAATGAGTATCGAGGCATGGCGGTTGCTGCAGCACCGGCCGGAGCTGCGAAGGTCAAACCGCATATTGGTGCGATGCCGGGATACATGGCCGAACTGGTTGACAAGGGGGTCATGCACGCCGATGCGGCATACCGGCTCTTCTATCACTAATGGCGCAAGTAACCCCACGTGTGTAGCCGGTCGAAATCTTCGAACCACCGATCCCCGATGTCCATGCGATAGTACATGTTGGGGATCATGATGTTTTCGATGCGGTTGTAGGCCTGCTTCTGCGCGGCCCTCATCGTCGTTCCGGTTCCGACGACGATCAGGACGACGCCGGACGTGCCGGTGACGACCCACTCGTTGTTGATCTGCTTGACGTCCTCGATATGGACGCCGTCACGCGTCGGTTTCTTGAAGATGATGACGGCGTCCTTCGACGTCTTGGCGAAGGTCTCCGGGTCGGTGTACGGGAACGGTGGAACCATGATGCGTACGCCGACCTGGAAGCCGCTGCGCGCCTTGAACGTCGTGATGGAGCCCTCGGCCAGCCGATAAAAGAACTCCCCGATGGGCGTGAGCATGCCTTCCTGCTGGATGCTGATCGTGGGATAGCCGAAGCGCGAGGTGAACTCGAGCGGGTAAATCCCGTTCGAGTTCACCATGCAGTTCACGTCGATGTAGCCGACGTAGCGCTCCTCCCGCAGGCGCGGCTCCATCTTCTTGAGCGTCGCGTTGAAGAGCCGCGTGGGCTCGCTCCAAAACATCGTCGTCCCCATCTCGCCCGTGGATGGGCCAATGTCGCCGGGATACAACTTCTTGTGCTCGAAGTTGATGTTGACCGGCAGCACGAACTCCTTGCCGTTGAAGAACGCGCCGGCCGCGACCTCGACGCCGACGATGCGGCGCTGGAGCTGAAATGCCTTGACGCGATCGGCCCACGCGCGTTGATAATCCTCGAGCACCTGAATCACGTCCTTGCCGTCTTCGTCCTCACCCACGAACAAGAGTTGCTTGATGTTTTGCGCTTCGCCGCTCGGCTTGATGACGTAGCGGTTGGGGTTGGCGCGAACGAAGGCGATCGCATCCTCAAAGGAGTGGAAGTTCTCCTGTGGAATGATCGACACGCCGGCTTTCTTCAGCTCCTGCTGGCCGAAGGCGCGATCGTCCTCCAGCTGATCGGTATACGCTGTTCCGCCCACGACCAGTTTGCCGGTCTGGCGCAGTTGATGCGCCTTGGCCCCCTGACCCAGGACGTCGTCGAACACGATCACATCGGCCCACGGCACTTCGCGCACCCAGTCGTCGGTCTTGGACACGAAGCCGTCGGCGATCTCACGCTCGTCCTTCGACTCGATGAAGAGCTTCACTTCGTGGCCTTCCTTCACGACCTGCCACGCGATGTCGGCGATCAAGGCATCGAGTGAAACGAACAGGAATTTCTTCTTGTCCAAAACGGCTCCTTAGGGGGTCGCGCTGCCGGCGCAGCTGCCGTCGGGCGCGCGCTCGGTGGGGTACGTGATGCCCAATTGCTCCAGATAGGTGCGGTACTTGGTTGGATCGTAGTACAACCGCCGCATCGCCGGCCGGTACCGCGCCATGACGTCGCGGTTCAACTCGATCGCGGGCCGATCCTGCGCGCGGATCAGCGGCTGGTACCTGATGTCTTTCGTTTGCACGGTGCGGAAGTAGTCCCATGCCTGCGCCACCAGCTCGGGCCGCATCAGGAAATCGAGGATCGTCATGGCCATGACTTTGGCGCCCGCCGTCGCCCCCTTGTGCGCGATGGGCGTCGCCATGGAAATCGCATTGGCCCAGTTGTGTCCCGGCAATCCGGGGATGTTCGACGGGAAGCGCAGCGTCACCGTGGGCACGTTCCACGACACGTCGCCGATATCGTCTGATCCGCCGCCCGTCCGCTCGGTCGGCTTGAGCGCCGGCCGCAACGTGTCGAGCTTCGTCGCCAGGCCGGAATCGGGGACGCCCAGCTCTCGCTGCAGCGCTTTGGCGAGGCGCTGATCCGGTTCGGTCCACTCCGGCAGTCCGACCTGCTTGATGTTCTCGTACATCGTCAGGGCGATCACCTTGTTGAAGTGACCGGGCCACGCCGAGCCGAGGATGCGAGGCGGCAGCAGGGTGGTACTCGTCATCATCGCGGCGGCGCGCGCGATCGTGTCGGCGAGTGCGTACAGCTCCATGATGTGGGGGTAGTCGAGCTCGCGCAGGTAGTACCAGACCGACGCCGTCGGCGGCACGACGTTGGGTTGATCGCCGCCGTTGGGGATGACGTAGTGCGAGCGCTGCTGCAGCCGCAGATGCTCACGCCGGAAATTCCAGCCGACGTCCATCAGCTCCACGGCGTCGAGCGCGCTCCGGCCGCGCCACGGCGCGCCGGCCGCGTGCGCGCTCCTGCCCTGGAAGCTGAACAGCACCGACACGAGGCCGTTTCCGGAGACGTCGCCCCATGACGTCGCGAGGTTGTCGTCCACGTGCGAGAACAGCACGAGGTCGACGTCCTTGAACAGCCCATCACGGACGTAGTACGCCTTGGTCCCGACCAGCTCTTCCGCGACCCCGGGCCAGATCTGGATCGTGCCCGGCAGACGCTCGCGCTCCATGATTTTCTTCACGGCGAGCGCGGCGGTGATGTTCACCGCCTGGCCCGAGTTATGGCCTTCGCCGTGTCCCGGCGCTCCCTCGATCATGGGCGAGTGACAGGCGACGCCGGGTTTCTGCGACGCCTGCGGGATGTCGTCGATGTCGGAGCCGAGGGAGATGACCGGTTTTCCCTGGCCCCATGTCGCCACCCAGGCGGTCGGGATTCCGGCGATCCCCTCGCGGACGGTGAACCCGTTCTTGCGCAGGAGATCGACCAGATAGCGCGACGTCTCGGTTTCCTGAAAGCCGAGCTCCGCGAAGCTGAAAATCTGATCCACCATCTGCTGCGTGAATTGCGACCGGCTCGCGACGTCGCGCACGACCTCCTGCTTGTATGCCGCGAGCTGTGGTGGGATGGACTGCGGTGTTGCAGCTTGCACAACCAGCATCAGCACGTTGAACATCCTCACCCCCTGGCCTGACCCCTGACCCCTCTCCCGTCGGGAGAGGGGGACGGAATCCTGAGCATCGGCGGGAAAGCTGTATATTCTCGCAACTCTCGTCCAGCGGGATACGCTCGATGACGCGATCCGTTTTTGCCGCGCTCGCCGCAACGCTTGTCGCAGCGGCGCCACAAATCAGCAAGCCGGTCTGCGCGGCCGACAATGTGGGCCTGACGCTGCAACCGGGGTTTTGCGCGTTGCTCGTGGCTGAATCAATCGGTCCGGCACGCCACCTGGTGGTGCTCGAAAACGGCGACGTGCTCGTGGCGGTGGCGGGACCGCGCGGCGGTGTGCGTCTGCTGCGGGATACGACCGGCGACGGCAAGGCGGACATCGTCCGCTCGTTTGGGGTCGGTGGCGGCACGGGGATCGCGTTTGCCGGCGAGTATCTCTATTTCGCCACGAACGATGCGATCGTCCGTTGGCACTGGCAGATCAACGGGCTCGAGCCACCGAGCGGTGCTGATACGGTCGTCGCCGGCCTCACGAACCGCCGCGAGCACGCTGCCAAGAGCATCGTGGCCGGGTCCGACGGTCAGCTCTATGTGAACATCGGAGCGCCGTCCAATTCGTGTCAGGTGAAGGACCGCGTGCCGGAGTCGCCCGGCCAGGATCCGTGTCCGCTGCTCGACATCGCCGGTGGCATCTGGCGCTTCGATCCGCGCCGCGGCGGCCAAACACAACTGGACGGCCAGCGCTTTGCCACCGGGCTGCGCAATGCGGTCGCGCTCGCCGTCGATCCGGGCACAGGATCCTTGTTTGTCGCGCAGCATGGGCGCGACCAGCTCGCCGCCAACTGGCCCAAGCTCTACACCGATGCACAGAGTGCCGAGCTGCCGGCTGAGGTGGTGTTCCGGCTCGAGGCGGGGGGCGACTACGGTTGGCCGTATTGCTACTACGATTGGCGCCGCCGGCAGAACGTGGTGCAGCCCGAATACGGCGGCGACGGCAAGACGGTGGGTCGGTGCGAGTCGACGCCCCGGCCAATCGTGGCTTTCCCGGGGCACTGGGCGCCGGATGGCATGACGTTCTACAACGGCAGAGCCTTCCCGCTCAAGTACCGCGGCGGCCTCTTCATCGCGTTCCACGGCTCGTGGAACCGCGCGCCGCTGCCGCAGGCCGGCTACAAAGTGATGTTCGTACCGATGGCGCGCGGACTCGCTACCGGGCCTTCCGAGGTATTCGCCGACGGGTTTGCGGGTGCGGAGGTCACGCCCAATGGGGCGCGCTACCGCCCCACGGGATTGGCGGTCGGGCCGGACGGGTCGCTATATGTCGCGTCGGATCAGGGCGCCGGCGCGGTGTTCCGGATCGTCAGCCACCCCTAGTGAAGGCCACCGAGCCGGACGCGCGCGAGGGAGTCCGCCGTCGCGATCGCACGGTCGGAATCCCACTTGTAGTAGAGCGTCAGGCACGACGAGAGATTCATGTCCCGCTTGCTCATGCACTCCTGGAGCTCGCGGTGATGCTGCGGCAGCTCGGTCCTCCAGAGGGAGTCACTCGTCGCTTCCACGCGCGACATCGGCCACCCCGCGACCAGCAAGCAGTTGTTGAGCTGATCGGGAGTCTTGTTGCAGGTCTGCAGGTCGCGTTTGTGCTTAGCCGCCTCGATGCCCCACGCCGAATCTTCGTGCCAGGTCTTGAGCGAATCGAGCTCGTCCTGGCGCGCCTCGGCGGCGCGCTGCGCGTCGGCCACTTTCCAGCGGTGCAGCTGCACGAGGCACTGCGTGGTGCCCTTGGCGTCGAGCGAGATCGAGCTACACTCCACGACTTCGGCACGCGTGTTCCGCTTCTTAGCGCAGGCGCCTGCCAGCGCGGCAACCGCCAGCAGCGCACTCAATTTCCGGAGGGGAGATTTCATGCGCCCCAAAATACAAAACTTCACCGCAACAACAGCAAAACGTCGTAAAGCGCGTGAGTCCAAGCGGTTATGCCAAAGCCACGTAACAAATAGAGACCGCTGAAGAAGAGCCCGGCGATGGTGCGAAATACAAACGAGTAAATGTCCCAGCGGTCGCCGAAGGGGCCGATGTAATGGAAGGCGGAGAAGATCAGCGCGCCGAGCACGGTGGCCGCAATGCCGGCGATCAAGGGCCGCCAGCCGAGCAGTTTGTTGGCTCCCCACGCGAGCAGCCCCACGAGCAGCACGCGAAACAGCAGCTCCTCGTAGATGCCGGCGCCCAGGGAGATCATGAGCAGGGTCGCGCGACTGATGTGTTGCAGCGTGTACCCGCCGGTGCCCCCGGCCCCAACGGCCATTGCGGGCGGCGGTCCACCGAGCAGCGCGGTCGTCAGGCCGCCCACCACGATCCCGAAGACGAGCGCCAGGCAGATCGCTTCGAGCAACATTCCAGCGAGCAGGGCCGGCCGGATGGATGCATGATTGCGACGCACGTCCCTGGCGATGAGCCAGGCGCCCACGGCGATGAGACACAGCAGGAACAGGCGCGGTCCCCAGGCGCCAGCCAGCCAGACAAAGGCCGATTGGAGTGCCACATCGGCGCCGTTGCGGATCCCCATGCCGTCGGGCCCGGCCGGAGCGAGTGCCGCGAGCACCTGATAGAGGATGAGCAGGGGTAAGGCGAGCAGCAGGCTGTAGCGGGGGGCGCGACTCGCCTGCCAGTATGTGTTGATCATTCTTGAATCTTATCCTTCACCGGGGTCCGTACAGAGCCCTACGCGATGCTTCCGTTGCTCGTTACTGCCCTCCTCGCCGCGCAGGCCCCCGTTGCAGGAAGAGGGGCAGCGGGCGCCACCCGCGACACTTCGGGTGCATATCTCGATGCCGAGGCCCGGCGCCTCGTAGCGGCGGCGCGCTCGCGGCGCGAGACGATCGACCGCTCCATCACCGGTTATCGGACGACGATGCGCGAGCGCATCGGCGTGGGGATCCGCGCGCTGCGGCGCGACCGCATGCTGTACCGCCGCGAGCTCGCCCTGCACATCGACTGGCGGCGCGACTCCGTGACGCGCATCGACGTCGTGGGCGCGCGCCAATCGGTCCCGGCCGCCGTTCCCAAGCCCCAGCTCCCTGAAGACCTGAAGAGCGACGCTGGAGATTACGCCTTCGATCCCGCAGACGATCGCCTCACCATCGGGTGGGGAGGAGGCGAAGCACAACGCGATAGCGCGCGGGACTCCACCAGGCATCGCGATGGCGTCGAATTCAAACATCCGCTCGCGCCGGGCAGCGAAGCCGATTATCGCTTCGCAGCCGGCGACTCGAGCGCCGTGGTGTTTCCGAACGGGCGGACGATTCGGCTCCGTGAGCTGAAGATCATTCCGCGCCGGCTCGATTTCCGCCTGATGTCGGGGTCGTTCTGGCTCGACGAAGAGTCGCACGCGGTGGTGCGGGCGTTGATCCGCCCGGCGCGGCCGTTCGACCTCGGGCAGGACACCAACGACGAAGACACCAAGGACATCCCCGGCTTCGTCAAGCCGATCCGCATCGAAATCCGTTTTCTCACGATCGATTACGGCTTGTGGACGGGGCGGTGGTGGTTGCCGCGGCTCGTCGCGATGGATGCCGTCGCGACAGCCGGCTCATTGCTGCAAGTGCCGATGCGCTACGAGCGGCTCTACGACGAGTATGAAGTCAGCGGCGACACGGCCGCGCCGCTCGCGCCCCGGCCGGCGGCGCCGACCGCGGCGGAGGACTCGAGCGCGCGCGCGGCATGTCACGAGCGCGAGGAGCGCGAGAAAATCTCGTGCCAGTGCTACAGCGGCCGCTGTCTGGCCTTCACCGTGAACATCCCGACCGATACGGCGGCGCTGCTCGCCAGCGCGGCATTGCCGCCGCCATTCGGCTCTGCCAAGGACACCTTGATCTCCGCGGGCGAAATGGAAGAGCTGACGAAAGGCCTGGGCGATCTGCCGCAGGCGCCGTGGCAATTCCAGGCGCGACCCCCGCGCTGGGGATTGGCGCGCTACAATCGCATCGAGGGACTGGCGCTTGGCGCCAAAGGCGAGATAGACCTCGGCCGGCTCGTGCTGGATGGAGCGGGACGGATAGCGACGACCGATGCCACGCCCGATCTGCAAGGCGGCGTGTTGCGGGAGACCAGAAACACGCGGTTCCGCGTGGGCGGGTATTACCGGCTCGCCGCCGTCGATGCCACCGCCCGATCGCTCGGCATCGGCAATTCTCTCAACGCGCTCTTCCTGGGCCGCGACGATGGCGACTATTTCCGCGCGACCGGCGCCGAGCTGACCGTCATGCCGCCCCTGACGCTGCCGCAGAGTTTTTCGGTTCGCTTCTACTTCGAGCAGCAGCGCCCCGCGATCAAGCGCACCGATTTCTCGGTTCCCAATCTGATCAACGACCTCAACGTGTTTCGTCCCAACATCACGGCGGACTCCGCCGATCAACTCGGGGCCTCCGTCACGTTCCGCGCGCAGCGCGGCATCGATCCCGAGCGGGCGCAGGTAACGACGGATGTGACGATCGACGGCGCGACCGGCACATTCGACTTCGGGCGTGCCACGACGACCCTCCGTGTCACGGCGCCGCTTGGCCCGCGGATCGCGGGCGCCATCGAGCTGGCGGGCGGGATCTCGACGGGACGCGTGCCGGTGCAGAGCGACTGGTACCTCGGCGGCCCCGGCACGCTGCGCGGCTATGACGGTGCCGCGACCACGGGTGATGCGTTTTGGCGCGCGCGCGCGGAGCTCGCGAACCGCTGGCCTGCCGCCCGGGTCGTACTGTTCACGGACGTCGGCCGCGCCGACTCCCGTGACCGGTTGTCGCTCGCCAATCCCCTCGCCGGCGTCGGCCTGGGCGTGAGTTTCATCGACGGGCTGTTCCGCGTCGACCTCACGCGTGCGGTCAGGTCTCCGACCGGCTGGCGTCTCGATCTGTACAGCGACGCCGCGCTGTAATTGCGTGACAGAACAGCACGCCGCATCGTTGGTGTTCACACGCTGAAGCGTGCGCCCAAGACGTCACCGTCCTTAAGGACAGTGTCTGGTGGGCCCAGGCTTTAGCCTGGGAACCACATGACGACTCCGACATCTATTGCTCCCAGCACCGATCTCAAGCGCGAGCTGGGCCTCTTCGACGCCACGATGATCAACGTCGGGACGATGATCGCGTCCGCGATCTTCATTGTCCCGGCGACAGTCGCCGCCGCGGCCCCCGGCTCGCTGACCATGACGCTCGTATGGGTCGTCGGGGGAATCGCGTCGCTGCTCGGCGCGCTGTCCATCGCCGAGCTGGCAGCGGCGTATCCGGAAGCTGGTGGGCAGTACGCGTACTTGCGAGAAGCGTACGGTCAGGTATGGGGCTTTCTGTACGGGTGGTCGAACTTCGCGGTGATCAACACGGCGTCGATCGCCGCCATCGCGGTGGGGTTCGCCCGGTATATCGGATTCTTCACGCCGCTGTCCGAAGCCGCGATTCGCATCATCGCGATTGCGTCGATTGCGGCGCTCACGTGGCTCAATTGCCGCGGCGTGCGCCTCGGAGCGACGACGCAAAATGTGCTGACGACGCTCAAGATGGGCGCGCTCGCTGCGCTGATCGTGACCTCGTTCGTGCTACCGGGAGCGTCCGCCGCGAACCTGCATCCGCTGTGGTATGGCGCGCCGCCGGGGCAGTGGTTCGGATCGTTCGGCGTCGCGATGGTCGCCGTCCTGTGGGCGTACGACGGGTGGATCGAGACGACGTATGTCGGCAGTGAAATCATCGATCCCGGCCGCAACCTGCCGCGGTCGATCATTCTCTCGACGGTGATCGTGATCGCGCTCTACGTGCTCGCCAGCCTCGCCTATGTGTTTGTGCTGTCACCAGCGGGCATGATGCAGTCGGACCTGGTGGCATCCGATACTGCGAAGGTCACGATGGGCGCGGGCGGCGCGGCGTTCGTCGTCGTCGCGATTCTGATCTCGACCATCGGTGCGAACAACGGCATCGTCCTGACCGCGGCCCGCATTCCCTATGCGATGGCGCGCGGTGGACTGTTCTTCCGCTCCCAGGGCTTCGTGCATCCGCTGTACGGGACGCCTGTCGTGGCGCTCATATGGCAAGGGGTGATTGCTGCGGCGCTGACGGCCTGGGGAACCTACGACCAGCTGACCACCTACGTCGTGTTCGCGCAATTCCTCTTCTATGCGCTCTCGGCGGGCGCCGTCATCCGCCTGCGCAGCACCGCGCCCCAGGTGGCGCGGCCCTACCGGACATGGGGCTATCCCGTGACACCGGTGGTCTTCATCGCCTTCGCGGCCTGGCTCGTGATCAACACGATCGTGAAGCTGCCGAAAGACTCGGCGATCGGGGCAGGTTTGATCTTGCTTGGTCTGCCCGGCTACTTCTACTGGCGTCGCGCCGGCGGAGCGGGGCGGTAGTCGATCAGCTCCGCCAACGACGGCGGAATCCTGGTCCCCCACACATCCCGCATCGGGACCGTGACGATTTGCGGCCGAGTCCCGGGTTGACCATCGCGACCGTCGGGCCCCTTTGATCCGGGTGGACCCGCCGCACCTGCCTGGCCCGCGACGCAGCGCGGATCGTTCGCGGGGTTGGCTGCGCCGCCTTTGCCGCCCGCGCCGCCCTTACCGCCTGATCCGCCGCCTCCTCCTTCGCCGCCCGGCACCTGCGCGTCGACGAGCCCGGCGAGGAAGGGCTCTTCAGTGGGCGCGATGATGGTGATCTGGCCGCCTCGACCTCCCGGTCCGCCGCCACTCCCGTTCCCACCCGCGCCTCCGGGACCACCGGCGCCGCCGGGACAGCCGGCCTGGCCGTCGGTTCCCGCGACGCCGTTGGTGCCCTCGGCGCCACGCGAGCCGCGCGAGCCGCGAGCTTCGATTACCAGCCAGTCTGATGGCGGTACAGCGCGCGCATCGGCGAGCATGTACAGTGGCGGCGCCTCTTCCACCTCGACCCCCGCGACGAGCAGCCGGTCGAAGTACGGCGAGCGCAGAATGCCCAGCCGTACGGTGACCTGCGGGCCGCTCGCGCCGGAACCGGGGCCACGGAAGCCGAACGTGTGCTGCAGGCAGCTGTAGTCGGGCGCGAGAACCGTTGACGTGGTGAGGCTCGGCTTTGCGTTCAGGCTGGCAGTGAGACGAAAGCCGGTGATCGCCGTCGCCAGCGGATCACGCTCGGCGACCCAGCCGCCGCCCTCGAGCGGCGTCGCGTCCGGGCTCGAGCGACTGAGGAAAACGACATGCAGCCGCGGCGGCCGATCCTTGTCGTAGCGCGTCTCGAATGGAACGAGCGAGCCGTCGCTCAGGACGGCCGTGTACGCCGCGGTGAACGACTCTCCCGGGCACGCGCGCAGGGGCGTGGTCATGCGAATCTCGCGAATCTGCTCGACGAGTCCCGGCTCCGGCGCGAACGACGGCGGCGGCCGCTTGGGACCACAGGCTGCTGTAAGAACCACCGCTGCGGCGACGATCCTTCTCATGGCTTTTCCTCGCGCAGGAGGCGGTTTGTGGCGATGTCGAAGACCTGAATGCGCACCACGACGCCGGGGCGTTGCGCATCGACCATGCGCACGTGAACGACTTTACGGTCCTCACCTGGGCGGTAAATGATCCAGCTGCCCGCGGGGGCCAGCGCCGCGATCCCGCCACAGGGACGAGACTTGGGCTTGGGTTGGTGACCTGGTGGCGTGCCCGGAATCCAGATGCGGCATTCGCCGGGGTTGGGCAGGTGGCCCGGCGGGACGCCAAGCGTTGCGGCCGTGCTCGGCCGTACGCCCTGGCTGTTTCCCGGCTGTGCGGGCTCCAGGATTATTTCCTTCGTGGTCGTATGGCTACACCCGCCAATGGCCACCATGATGGCGAGTGCGGGGGCGACTGAGCGGCTCCACATGGGCCTCTCCCGGGAAAGGTCGGACACAATGTAGTATTTCCCCTCATGACCAGCGTAGGGGCGCTGATCCGAGTTGGCCTCATCGAGACGATTCGCGCCCGAGGAGGCCGCCTTCCCTGGCTCGGCCGTCATCTCGAGCGACTCCGTTCTTCTGCAGCAGCCTTGGGGCTCACGCCGCCGCCGAGTGACCTCGGCGATCTGATTCGCACGTCCGTGGGGCCGGGAGATCGCGTCGTACGTCTCGAGCTGCGGGGCGGGTCTGCCGAGATCACGACGCGCGGCATCACCCACGAGGCATCCCTCTCCGTGGTGGTCTCCCACGAGATCCACCAGCCATATCCGCACAAGACCACGCAGCGCGAGCCATTCGGGCGGGCACTGGTGGGTGCAG
>DASZCG010000214.1:0-7860 GCA_035943355.1 Gemmatimonadales bacterium | reverse complement strand
GTTCGATACCACGCGAGTGCAACGGAGAGTCTCGGTGGCACCCGAGCGACCGCTGAAAATCAAAGGCGACGCTCCACCGCTGCTCGATCTCACCGCCGCGCCCGATTCGTTCTCGCATTCCCGCCACAAAAAACTCCCCTGCATCACCTGCCACGTCGCGGCACGCAATACGCGGCTCACATTCACGCCGCCCCGCGGCTGCCAGCTGTGCCATCACCAGGCGCCGGCGAAGAACGACTGCGGCCGCTGTCATGGGACGGGGCCGACTGGGGAGCAGCAAGTACCCGTGGTGGTTGCCGTCGCACAGCGTGCACCACGCGAGCGCGCCGTGGCCTTCCGCCACGAACAGCACGCCTCGCAGAAGTGTGTCGCGTGCCATACGACCGAAGTCACGCTGGAAGCCCAACCGGCCGTCGCGTGCCGCGCGTGTCACGAACCCCATCATGCGGCTGGGCGCGAATGCCGCACGTGCCACGGTGCAGTCGACCCGAAGGCGGCGCACGCCTCGCTGGCCGACGCGCACATCGCGTGCGACAACTGCCACCTCGAGGACGTCGTCGCGCAACTCGTCCCCAACCGCTCGTTCTGCCAGACGTGCCACGCCGACAAGGCGAACCATCACACGGAGCGCGAGTGCACGACCTGCCATTTCCTTGCCTCCCCGGACGAGTTCCGGGTGCATCTCCGCAAGGCGGAGGGAGACGGGGAATGAGACGCATCGCCCTCCTGGCTCTGCTCGCCGTGCTGGGAACGCGATCGGGTGCGACGCAGGGCTATCGCGTCCGGATCGACACGCGCTGGCAAACGGTCGCCTACCGCGGTGTGTCACTGGACAGTATCCCGGTGACCGACACGGTCGGCTCGCCTGGGAGTGGCCCGGTCTCCCCGGACGGCTTCGCGGTCCAATGTCTGCCCAGCGCGGCCTTCTGCACCTTCTTCCGTCCTGGTGCGGTGCAGCGCGGGAGCCCCCTCACGAGCACGCTCGAGGCGTCGCTGTGGGGCTTTGGTGTCCGTGGCCTGAGTATTCGAGCCATGGGACGCGCGGGCGTCGATCTCGGGACCGCTGACGTGTGGCCGGGCACGAACCCGGCCCTCCAACTGCTCGAGGGCTATGCCGAATACGCGTCGCCGCACGTGACGGCGCGAGCCGGCCGCCAGGTGATTCCATCCCGCCTGGGTTGGACCGGGTTCGACGGCGGCGCACTCACGTACCGCGACGCGGGGCACGGCATCGAGCTTCAGGGATACGGCGGCTGGGGATTGGCGCAGGGGGTGGCGCTGCCGGTCACCAGCCCGGCCTTGAATCCGCTGGATGCGTTTCAGCCGATCGAGCGACAGGTAATCGCTGGCGCAATCGGCGGCTGGACGTCGGCGGTGGCGGACGCGCGCCTGGAGTATCAACGGGAAGTCGATCCCCACTTCCACAAGTTCGTCTCCGAGCGCGTGGCGTTCGAAGGCGCGGTGCGCCCGCTCGGCCCTGCGCGGATCTCGGGCGGTGCCGATTACGACCTCGCGGCGGGGTGGTGGGGCAGCGCCGACGCAGCCGTGAACTACGTGACGCCGAAATTCCGCGGGACGCTCTGGGCGCGGCGCTATCGGCCGCACTTCGATCTCTGGACGATCTGGGGCGCGTTCAGTCCCGTTCCCTACCACTCGCTCCAAGGATCGGTCGCGTATGCGATCGTTTCCCGGATCGAAGTCCGTGGCCGCTACGAGCGCTACCGCTATGACGAGGCGGCGACGGAGACACCGTTGTTCAGCGCGAAGCGCGATGGCTGGCGGGCGGAACTCGGTGCAACGCTGACACCGGTTCCGGCCTGGACGATCGACGCCGGTTATCAGCGGGAGTTCGGACCAGGCGCGTCGGTGTCGGGAACGTCGGCGACGATTATGTACCAGCCCTCCGCCCGGGTGCGGGCCACGCTGCTGGGCTCGAGCTTCGATCGTCCGCTTGAATTTCGCTTTAACGACGTTGGCGTCCGCACCGCCGGCGTGGACGGCCAGCTCGCGTCGTCCGAGCAAGTGCGCTTTGGCGTGACGGCGTATTACTACAGCGAAGCGCATCACCGTCCTGACGCGGCCGCGTTCGACTGGAACCAGTGGCGGGTGAGTGCGCGCGTCGTGTTCGCATTCGGCCATGGAGCCGATCTGCGCGGCCTGCCGCCATCAATTCAAATGCTGCCGGGCGGGCGCTCGGCCCGAACGCTCCCATGATCCCGCGCGGTTCCCAAGCCCTGCTCATCGGTCTGTTGCTCACAGACGCCGCAGCCGCTCAAGGCCCCGCGGGCTTCGATCACGTCCGGCACGCACGGGTCTTTCCCACCTGCCAGGCGTGCCATCCCGGTGCCGAGAACCCCGACTCCGCGTTCTGGCCCCAGCCGGCGCGCTGCGCGGCGTGCCACGATGGCAGCACCTTGCCGCGCGTTACGTGGCAGCCCCCCACAACGCCTCATCCCAGCAACCTGAAGTTCGTGCACGATCTGGTGCCGCTGATGACGCGCGCCACGCCGCGAGGGCCGGAGCCGCTCGGCTGTCGAGACTGTCACGTGCCCGCGGGGGGCGGCCGGATGGACGTGCACCGTGCGCTTCCCGAGCGGTGTATCGAGTGCCATGCGCCCGGATCGACGCATCTCACGGCTCCCGATACCGTGTGCGCAACCTGCCACCTGCCATTGGTGCGCGCCGCGTCGCTACGCCCCGCCGATATCGCCAACTTCCCCGTGCCGCCGTCGCATCGCGAGCCCGGCTTCGTGACAGGCGGCGTTCACGGCCGGCTCGCGACCGGAACGAATCAGCCGGTCGCGCCCTCCTGTGCCACGTGCCACGCGCGCGACTTCTGTCTGACGTGTCACGTCGATGCGCCGGAACGACCGGCCATTCAGGCCCTGGATCCCGATCCGCGTGCGCGCGCCATCGTCGTGCACCTGCCCCGGCCGTCTTCGCACGACGATCCAGCGTTCCTCAGCCGCCACGGCGGGATGGTCCGCGCAAATCCGCAGCAATGCGCGACCTGCCACACGCGTGAAAGTTGCCTCGCCTGCCACGCCACCTCGCAGGGGGTGGGCGTTGCCTTGCACGCCGCCGGGGCGGGCCGTGCCCCGGGCGCGCAGCCGCATCGGCTGCCGCCACCATCGCATCGCGAGAACTTCGTGCGACGCCACGCGTCGGTTGCGGCCGCCACACCGGGGACTTGCGCGGGGTGTCATGTGCGCGCTGATTGCCTACAGTGTCATCGTCCCAACGCAGCGGCGAATGCGGCGGGCTATCACCCTGCAGGATTCTTGCAGAGCCACCCCGCGGCGGCCTACAGCCGTGAGGCGCGTTGCACCGATTGTCACAACACGGGCGGCTTCTGTCAGGCATGCCATGCGACGGCGGGTTTGGTTGCCACCAAGCCGCTCGGATCGGGTTACCACGACGCCAGCAGAACGTTCATCGCGGGCCATGGCCAGGTCGCACGCCAGAGTCTCGAAAGTTGTACCGCCTGTCACGCCGAGCGTGATTGCCTGACGTGCCACTCAGCCGTCGGCGGCCGGCGGTTCAATCCGCATGGGCCCGGTTTCGACGCCGAGCGGCTCAAGCGCAAAAATGCCCAGATGTGCACCGTTTGTCATGGCACCGCCATACCGTGAACCAGCAAGGAGAGCAACAGATGCCGACTCAAACGCCTGGCATCGTCTCAACGGGCCGCCGGGCCTTTCTGCGGTGGGCGACGGGCATCGGAGGCGCAGCATCGGCGCTGCTGGCCGGCGTGCCGGCACTCCGCGCCTTCTTGTCCCCCACGTTCCGTCATAGCCGCCAGGAGAAGTGGATCCGGCTCGGAGAGGTCGATCAATTCGACGCGGACGTGCCGACCAAGGTCGATTTCGTGGACGCGGTGAACGACGCGTGGGTCGAAACGCGCCGGCTGCGCAACGTGTGGATCTACACCGCGGATGGTGAGAACTTCCGGGTCTACAACGGCCGCTGCACCCACCTGGGCTGCAACTATTCCCTCGATTCGGAGAAGCACGTCTTCCGCTGCCCCTGTCACACTGGGTTCTTCGAGATCAAAACCGGTCAGGTACTGGGCGGCCCACCACCCCGCCCGCTCGATACGCTGGACGTGAAGGTGGAGAACGGTATCCTGTACTGCCGCTATCAGGATTTCCATCTCGGCGTGCCGGAAAAGGCGGAGGTCTGAGGTATGGCGTTCTTCCGTTGGCTCGACGAGCGGCTCGATCTGGTCGGCGCCAAGCGCGAACTGCTCGACCGTGAGGTCCCCGATCGGCTGACGTGGTGGCACACGCTGGGCAGCGCCACTCTCACTGTGTTCCTCGTTCAGGTGATTACTGGCACAGTGCTCGCGACCTACTACTCGGCGTCGCCCGATCACGCGTACGACAGCATTAGCTACGTCTCGCACCAGGTCGCCAGCGGCGCGCTGCTGCGCGGCATCCATCACTGGGGGGCGAGCGCGATGGTTGTCCTGATCATCGCGCACATGATTCGCGTGTTCTCCGTCGGCGCGTACAAGTATCCGCGCGAGGTGAACTGGCTCCTGGGCGTAGGGCTGTTTCTCATCGTGATGGGATTCAGCTTCACAGGCTATCTGCTGCCGTGGGACCAGAAGGCGTACTGGGCGACGGCGGTTGGGACGAACATCGCCGGCACGACGCCGGGGATCGGCGGCGCGCTGGTCGCGCTGCTCCGTGGCGGCTCCGAACTGGGCACTGCCACGCTGGCACGGTTCTATGCGTTCCACGTGCTCTGGCTGCCGCTCATCCTGACCGTCCTGGTGACGTCGCACATTACCGTGGTGGTTCGGCAGGGCATCGCCGCCCGGCCGCGCGATCTCGAAACGGGCGCTCCGAAGAGCACGCGTGACCCCGGCTATCCCGACTACTACCACAAGGCATATCTCGCCTCGAAGCGCGGCGGCGTGCGGTTCTGGCCCGACATTCTGGGGAAGGATGCGATCGTGTCGGCAGTCACGGTGCTCCTGCTCGTGCTGCTGGCGGCGGCGCTCGGTGCGCCGCTCGAAGCGCCGGCCGACCCGACCGATACCAGCTACATCCCACGGCCCGAGTGGTATTTCCTGCCGATCTATCAACTGCTCAAGCTGGTGCCCGGCTCGTTCGAGGCGGTGATCGCCGTCGGCGTGCCGACGGTGCTGCTGCTCGTGCTGCTCGGTCTGCCGTTCTTCGATCGCAACAGCACGCGCAACCTGCTGCACCGGCCGGTGGCGCTGGTGTCGCTCGCCGTGCTGCTCGCGGGCTCGGGGTTGTTGATCGGCGCGGCGGGTCGCGCGCCGGCCGCAAACGCAGAAGGCGCGGCCCTCAGCTCGGTCCAGCGCGCGGGCCGCGCGCTGTATCAGTCACAGCAATGTGCGGGGTGCCACCGCGTGGCGGGGCAGGGCGGCGAGGAAGGACCAGACCTGACGGCCGTCGGGTTGCGGCATTCGGTGGGGTGGATCCACAGCTTCATCGAGTCACCCAGCCGGTTCCATCCGCAGTCGCGCATGCCTTCGTATGGGCCCCCGGCGCTCACGCATCAAGAGATTGAGGAGTTGGCGCAGTATCTCACCTCACTCCGCGGGCGCGCGCAGCCGGGAGCACCGGTGGGCGCGACGCCGCAGTTTTACGACACTTTCCCGCCGCCGCGACGGCCCTGAAGGGTCTTAGGGGCCTTTCGACGGCGCGGCGGACGCGAGCGTCTTCACGAACTTCGCCACCGCGGCCATCTCAGCCGCTGACAACTTGCCCGTGAATGGCTTCATGTCTTTGCCCTTGCCGTGCTGCAAGACGCCGACGATCGCCTGCTCGGTCAAGTGGGCCTGCTCCGTCGAATCGGCGAGGGTCTTGAGCGTCGGATAGACTGTCAGCATCCGCTCCGGAGGCACCCCCTTCGCGCCGTGACACGACTTGCAATTCTGGCGGTACAGCGCGGCCCCGTCCGGCTCGGAAGATGCCGCCTGCGCTTGTGCTGCCACGATCACGGGCAGCGCCATGAGTGCGGCGGTTGCGACGACGGTCCAAACACGCATAGGAACTCCTGTCAGGTGGTGGCGTACCTCTAAGACTTCCGCATCCTGGTGAAAGCAACTGCGGTTTCCCGTGAAGGCCCCTTCATGGTCCTCGCAACGTAGCGCGCGACTGTACGTCGTGGCAACTTCCCCATGTGCACCGGGTGCCATGGCACCGCGGTGCCGTTACCGTAAACACTGTCAAACTGGAGACCGTATGAAAATGTTGAGGCTCATCGCGATCGGCTTGTGCTGTATGGCCGCGCCGCTCGCGGCGCAGGGCCATCCGGGCATGCGCCCGGGCATGGGACGCGGCGGCATGGACGAGATGATGGGGATGATGCGCGAGATGATGGCTCCGATGATGGGTGTCATCGCATACACACCAGGGCACTTGCTGGCGCAGAAAGACTCCCTCAAGCTGACCCCCGACCAAGTCACCAAACTCACCAACATTGAAAATTCAGCCAAAGCGGCGCACGAGGCCGGCGCGGCCGATTTCAAGACCCATATGGGTGCGGTCTCGCAGGCATTCCAGACCGCCGCACCCGACACCACCGCGCTGCGGCCGCACTTCGAGGCTGCTCGTGCGGCGATGGGGAAGGCGCATTGGGCCATGGTGGCCGCGGCAGCGCAGGCGCGCGCCGTGCTCACGGATGCGCAGCGTCAAAAGGTCGATGCGTGGGTGACCACCATGCAGCAGCGGATGCAACAGGAACGCACGATGTGACGTGACGTCTCACGATTGATTCACGGTCGCTTCACCACGCGACTACGATGTTGTATGCGGCCACCAGGCGGTGGCCAATGCGGGAACGCGAAGCAAGTCGCCGGCCGCATGTTCACCGGATGGTCCGGTGTCACAACGCGAAATCCGACGGCCTCCAGCCCCCGATCGATCCGGAATCGGGGGCTGATTCTTTTCACACGCAGTTCAACGTGGATTCACCCGCTCCAACGCATCTTGTTCGGCGCAGTGAAAGATTGCCATGCAGTGAAGATGCTATCCACGGAGGAGGTAAATACCATGTTCGCAGTGACCCGCAAAACCCCTCGCGATCCCTGGTTCGAGCTGCTGTACAACCTGGAGCGGCGTATGGGCCGCGCGCTCAACGAGCCGTTCGTCGGCTTCGACTGGCCGGTCGGTGAAATAACGACGGGTGCGTGGACCCCGGTCGTCGACATTTTCGAGGAGCCCGAGTATCTCCGCATCATCGCGGAAGTTCCCGGCGTGAAGCCCGAGAACGTGAAGATCCTCGTCGAAGGCAATCTGCTCACCATCCAGGGCACTAAGGAGCAGGTCGCGGAGACGAAGGCCGAGAAGGTACATCGCTATGAGCGGATCTATGGCGCGTTCGAGCGGACGTTCACGCTTCCCGCGACCGTGGACGCCGAGCACATCAAGGCCAACTACGAGATGGGTGTGCTGACCCTCACGCTGCCCAAGATCGAGAAGGCCAAACCCCGTCGGATCGCCGTAGAGATCACGGCGGAGAAGAAGCTGAAAGCCTGACGGCGAGAGGCTGAGCGCATCAGCGCGCAGCGGCGCCCCCGGTCTCAAAATCGGGGGCGCTGTGCTTTCCGTATGAGCAAGTGATGCGAATTAACTCATGAGCAAGTGATGCGAATTAACTCGCGCGGATCTCGGAGGACGAGCAGGTGTTGATGCGCAACAGTGTATACAGAGGGCACACCCGAAAGAGCGCGGTCCCGATGAAGACGATGCCGACGAATCCAATGCCGACTGCGACGAGCGGGTGCTCCGGAATCGCAGCCGACGTCAGGAGGAGCAGTCCGGCCGCAAAGCCTCTGATCCCCGCGTCGCGCCAACCGACGTTCTTGATGCTCATTACTAG
>DASZCG010000213.1:0-18827 GCA_035943355.1 Gemmatimonadales bacterium | reverse complement strand
CCATGAGTCAGTTTTTCGCCCATGTGAACGACTTCGTCCTCCGGCGCCCGTTGGTATCCATCGTCACGGATGACGCGCGAAGCGCACTGCAAGTCGACACCGCGCGGTACGACCTGATCGTATCGGAGCCATCCAATCCCTGGCTCGCAGGCGTAGCGACCCTCTACACCCCGGAGTTTTTTCGCATTGCGCGGGCCCGGCTCACGGATGACGGCGTGTTCTGCCAATGGGTGCAGACCTATCAGGTGTCGGTGCCAGTCGTCGCGACACTCGTCGGCAATATGCAGCAAGTGTTCTCTTATGTGGAAGTGTGGGCGGGAGTACCGGGCGATCTCATCGTACTCGGCTCCGCACGTCCATTCGCGTATTCCGGTCCCGCACTCGAGCGCCTGTTCGTCCCGCACAGCGCTACGGGCGAGATGATACGCGAGTATCTAGGGACCGATACGCCCACTGCCTACCTGGGTCGGCGCCTGCTGGCCGCGAGTGACGTAAGACGCCTGACCGCGCGTGCGACCCTCGTCCATGATGATGATCGACCGGTGCTGGAGTTTGTCGCTGCCAGGCAATTCATGGACCTGCGCTCGCGCGACGTCTTTGATTCGGTGGTTGCGCTCGCGGGGGTCGGTCGCGGCGATAGCAGCGCCGTGATTGCCCGGGCCCGGGCGCTGAGCGTGCGTCGCTGGGACCTGACGCGTCTCAAGTATGTCGAAGCGGCCTACCGGGTGGCTCCCCGTGACGACTACTGGTCCGTGCAGCTCGGCGGTCTGTTGCTCGCGGAGAATCACCCCGAATTCGCGGATAGCGCGTTGCGGCGGCTGCTCCGCACGAACGCCTCGCCGCCCCCCGATGCCTGGCTCTTGAGCGGCGTCCTCAACCTGCGAGCGGGGCGACTCGCCGCCGCCCGGGCCCAGTTCACTCGCGCGCTGGCGGCAGGCGCCGATACGGCGGAAACGAGCGCAAACCTCGCCGTGGTCGCAGTCCGCGAGGGGCGGTGGTCGGAGGCGATCGCGAACGCCCGACGGGGGCTCGAGGCCGCGCGCGGCACGGCTCGGCACCCCTATCCGATGTACGCGCTGCGCGAAGCATGGGACAGCTTGGCGCTGCGCGGACCAGCGGACGAGGTGGAGCGGTTGCTCACCGCAGCAGTGGCGCGCCGCCCCAACATCGCGACCATCCACGAGCACCAAGCCCTGGCAGCGCTGCGCGCGGGCAACTGCGACAGTGGAATTCAGGGACTGCTACAAATGATGGATTTTGGATACGAGCGCGCTGATGCTGCGGATCTCGTTGCCCGATGCCGTCGGGGGGAGCGGTTCTAGATAGCATGTAGCGAGGAGCCGGGTTTCGGTGGGTGCAGCGAATTGCACGTTGCGCTGTTTCTTGCGAGTCTGCCAGCATGGCGAATTCACGTAATGTGTTGTGCTGACTGTGTTTGCGCTCCCGGCACGGACTGTGATAGGTAAGTACCGGGAGGTAAGCTATGCGTCGTGAGGGGTTTACGCTGCTGGAAACGCTGATCGTGCTCGTAGTGGTCGGCCTCATGCTGTCGATCGGGCTGCCGAAGATTCGCTCCGCCCTGCAAAAGACGAATGTCCGGTCGGCGCGCGTCTCATTCGGCGGCGCTGCGGCTCGTGCCCGCGCAACTGCGCTGGCGCGCGGCTGCCTAACTACCGTGAACTATACCAGCGGAACCGCCGGTCGCGTTTGGGTAACGACCTGCAAGGTGAGTGGAGTCGGTACCGATACGGTCGGCCCGGTCGAACTCCTGGCGGCGCGCTATAGCGTGTCGATTGCGTCCGCGACGAGCTCGCTGCAGTACGACCCGCGCGGTATCAGCCTCGGCTTCCAGCCCCGGACTGTGTCCTTCACGTCCACAACGGGCAACGTCAAGGATTCCACCATGATCAACGAGCTGGGTAGGGTGGTGCGATGATGGGCGATACACGCGGCTTCACGATCGTGGAGGTCCTCGTCGCCATCGTAGTCGTGACGGTCGGGATGATGGCGCTGCTCGGAACCGCCGCGCTCGTGACGCGGATGATCGCGCGTGGCCAGCGATCCGCGGTGGCGGCGCAGTTTGCGCAGCAACGCATCGAGCAGTTGCGCAATAGCGCCTGCACGTCGCAGGCGGCGGGCACGGACACCCTGTCTCGGGGCTCCACCTGGGTCGCGATCAACACATGGAACTGGACCGCGCTCACCCAGAGCACCTGGAAAGTGACGTTGGCTGTCCGATACAAGACCGCCCAAGGAAGGACACGGACCGAACAAATGGAGACGGGGATCTCATGCTTGCGCTAGCGCGGCGCGGATTCACGCTCGCCGAATTGCTTGTCGCCCTGGTCATCTTCGGCATTGTGGGGACAGTGATCTTTCGAGTGTTGGTGTCCAATCAGCGGCTTTACACGGCCCAAATGCAGCGCATCGATCTGCAGGACAACTTGCGCACCGCCGCAGTGCTGCTTCCCAGCGAGCTACGGGAACTGGACGCATCAGAAGGCGATATTGTCGCGATGGCCGCGGATTCGATTCGCATCCGGGCGATGCGGCAGCTCACATTCGTCTGCCAGGCGCCCGTACTGGGCGGGCTGCTGACTGGCCGCACGATGATCGTCCGTGGGACGGGGCCGGGAACGACGCTGTTTTTCGGATCCCGGAATTTCGTGACTACGACAGATTCGCTGCTCGTCTACTACGAGGGTAACAGCGCCAGTCGCTCGGACGACACGTGGTTGCTCGCGCAGCTGACCGGCGTCGCTCCAGCCAATTGCCCCATTCCGGATGGCCAGGCGGGACAGCAGCTTACGTTCAATCTCCAGGCTCTGGGGGCTCCCCAAGCGAACGTCAACGGCAATATCGTCGTGGGAGCGCCCGTCCGCGGCTTCGAATACAACGTCACCTATCGATCATACCAGGCGGCGGACGGGAAGTGGTATATCGGCCTTCGGAATGCGGCCGGCCTGACGCCCCTGATCGGGCCGTTGCCGGGGAGCACCGGGCTCAACCTGACCTATTACGACTCCCTCGGGGCAGTGACAGCGGTGCGGACGAATGTCGCCCTGATCCGCGTGCGCATCATCGGACAGACCGCGCAGCCGGTGCGCGGGCAAGTCGGGCCGCCGAAAACCCCGGTGGATACCATGACGACGTGGATCACACTGCGGAACAATCTGCGGCGTGCAGTAAACAACTAGCCACCCGAGCGCCTCCGAAAACACCACAGGAACCAAGAGCACGCGACTTTTGGTCCCTGCGGTGCGCTCAGGGGGGATTCTGTTTTTGGTGATTCACGTTGCGGGGGGAATCGTGAGCTAAGACACAATGTGACAAATAGTTGGTCGCAGGAGCACAGGTGTCGACTATTTGGTCACTGCACAAAGATTTGCACTACGCCAGCCTTTTGCATCCCACGCCCGTCTCGTGCGCCATTCAACCAATTTCAATCCAAGGAGTTAACCCATCTGGTGTAGTCCGGCATGGTCGTTGCTATAGGGTTTCCCCTAGCAGCACCTCAGGTCTACCCCTGGAGGCTTTGTGCGTGGGCTGAGCAATCGGCGTGGGTTCACGTTCCTGGAGATCCTCATGGTCAT
This sequence comes from Gemmatimonadales bacterium, assembly GCA_035943355.1. Lineage (GTDB taxonomy): Bacteria > Gemmatimonadota > Gemmatimonadetes > Gemmatimonadales > GWC2-71-9 > 20CM-2-65-7. The sequence continues at coordinate 15,234 of DASZCG010000213.1, read as the reverse complement.
GATCGTCGCGGGGCTGATTTTCGCGATCTCGATCAAGTCCGTGCGCGGAGCCTTTGCCGCCAGTGCCCGCCGTTCGGCCACGCGCGAGGTCACCGCATACCTGTTTCGTGCTCGCTCGATCGGCGTGCAGCAAAGCCGCCGGTCCTGGTTGGTGCGGAGCGGCAACGTGCTCAAGATCGTCATTGACTCAGCGGGGACCCTGGTGCAGGTCGGCACCCAGATCGACATGAACGCGCGGTACGCGGCGACCCTCAGCGCGACTCCCAAGGACAGCATCCAGTTCGACCCGCGCGGCTTCGTTGTTGTGCCGGGATCGACTCCGAAGCTCATCGTCACGCGCGGGACGTCATCCGACACGTTGTGCGTGACCGGCCTGGGTCGGATTACAGTCCGGGGTTGCTGACATGAAACGGCTCTTGTCCCAGTGGATGCGGCGTCTCGTCCGCCGCTCGCGGCGCTCGCAGCACGGCTACACCATCGTCGAGCTGCTCGTCGCGATCATGATCTTCAGCGTGGGCCTCTTGGCGATGGCTGGGACGGCCTCGCTGATCATGACGATGATGGGGGGGTCCAAGACGCGTACCGTCGCGGCGGTCGTGGCCGAGTCGCGCTTCGAGCTGATGCGCACGCAAACCTGCGCCAGCCATGTGGCCGGCACGGCGGTCACCCGGGGCGTTCGGGAGGACTGGACGGTGACGCCACTCGCGCGCGCCGATGACGTCACCGTCACGATCACACTGGTGAACCGTCATCGCCTGCGTACCCAGACGTTCAGGAGCTATCTGCCATGCTGACTACCCAGACCGCGCGCCCCCGCAGCGCCGGCTTCACGCTGGTCGAGCTACTCGTGGTCATGGTGCTCATGGGTCTCGTGACCACCGCCATGGTGAAGCTGCTGCTGCGCCAGACGCGCTTCTACAACAGCACCAACGAGCTGATCCAGACCCGGCAGCAGATCCGCCAGGCCGCGTTCATGCTGCCCTCCGATCTGCGCGCCATCTCGCGCGCCGGGGGCGACATCTACTCGATGACCGACTCGTCGATCGACTTCCGGTCGATGTTCGGGAGCTCGGTGGCATGCGTCATCAACGTCGGCAAGCTCTGGATCAACACCGTGCCGCAGAAGCTCGCCAAGGGCTCGGCAATGACGAACTGGAAGGTGGCGCCAAGCGTGAACGACTCGGTCGCAGTGTACGACGACGCGGCGAGCACGGGCGTGCGCGATGACATCTGGACGTTCCACCGGATCGCCCTGGTGACGCAGGTTGCGGGCGACAACGCCAACGGGTGCTCCAGCACGTCCGGCCTCGCACAGGCCGCCGATCTCGTGGCAGGCAACCCGAGCTATCAGCTCACCGTGTCACCGGCGCCCAGCAAGACCGCCAATGTGGGGGCGGCGATCCGCTTCTTCCGCCACGTGCACTACAGCCTCTACCGCTGGGCAACCGACGGCAAGTGGTACCTGGGATACTACGATTGCCTGCCGAACCGCGTGCCGTCGTGCGCGACGATCCAGCCGATCGCCGGGCCGCTGCAACCGTACGCAGCCAGCGTGACGGGGACGAGCGGCCTGCAGTTCACGTACTACGATTCGACGGGCGTCGTGACGGCGAACCCGGCCTTGGTGGCGCGGTTCAGTGTCGTCGTGCGCGGCCAGGGTCAGACGCTGATCAATCTCACCGGCGGTACCGCTGTCCCGCTGCGCGATTCCGTGCGCATCGAGGTCAGCGTGCGCAACCGCAATTGAGCACCGAAAGAGCGAGGCGCAACATGATTCGAATCCGGCAGTCTGAGCGTGGCGTGGCGCTGCTCATGGCGTTGAGCGCCATCGTCCTCATCGGCGTCGTGGTCGCCGGCATCCTGTTCGCGGTAACGCAGGACTACCGGGTCAGCGACAACAACCTGCGCCAGGCGCGCGCCACCGCGGCCGCCGAGCTGGGGCTGGGCCGCATCCGGACAGAATGGAACCTGGCGGACAACAACAGGGTGACTGGCGATACGATAGTGCGGAGCTATACCGCGCCGGGCGGGGCGACGTGCGGCGTGATCGTCACGCGGCTCCCCGGGCCGTACTTCTGGGTGGTCTCCGAGGGCCGGTCTGGCGACGCCACGTCGCGCAACTCCGCGCGGCGCCGCTTCGGGATGCTGATGCGGCTCGACACGCCGGACATTCCCTTCATCGGCGCTCTGACCGGACGCGGCAATATCCTGGTCGGTGGTAGCGCGACGGTCAACGGCAAGGATGCCGCGCCGACGGGCTGGCCGAACTGCGTCAAGCAGGCCGATATCCCCGGCATCGCGATGTCGGATACGACCGCGGGACTGAAGCTGCCCGGATGCTCCGTGGGCAAGAGCTGCGTTGACGGCAACCCCAAGTTTCTCCAGACGCTCGCCGCCGCCGATACGGCGACGTACTTTGTGTATGGCAACTCGACCTATCAGGACCTGGCGGCGACGGCGGGGGTGGTCGTGCCGGGCGGGCAGACCCTGAACGGCATGGGACCGTCTGTTGTTGCCGGCGCGTGCGCCACGAGCGTGCTGACGAACTGGGGGGATCCGAACCGCGCGATCATACCGGGTGCGTGCGAAAGCTATATGCCGATCATTCACGCGCTCGGCGACCTCCATATCAGTGGCGGGAGCGGGCAGGGAATTCTGCTTGTGGACGGAGACCTTGAATTGACAGGTGGGTTCACGTTCGTCGGCGTCATAATCGTGCGCGGCACGCTCAGGTCCACCGGTACCGGCGCTCACGTCACGGGCGGCGTCATGGCGGCGAACGTGGACCTCGACGCCGATAACACCGTGCTCGGCAACTCGAGCATCCAGTACTCGTCCTGCGCGATCTCGGCCGTGATGAGCGGTTCGGCGTACCCCAAGCAGGCCAAACAACGCGGTTGGGTGGATCTCTACTGAGGCCCGCGCTCCTGTGACCTCGCAGCTGCCGCGCCCCTCCTCCCAGGGGGGGCGCGGTTTGCTGTTCGCCGGAGGCGTGGCGGCGGTCGCGTTCTTCCTCTCGGGCGCGGCCGCCCTCGTCTACGAAGCGACGTGGTCGCGCTACCTCGGGCTGTTCCTCGGACACGCCGCCTACGCGCAGGCAATCGTCCTGGTGACGTTCCTGGGCGGCATGGCAATCGGTGCCATCGTCGCCGGACGGCGCTCCGAGGGGTTGCGCCGCCCCTGGCTGTGGTACGCCGCCGTAGAGCTCGCGGTCGGCGGGCTCGGCTTCGTTTTCCACCCGGTTTACGTCGCCGTGACGGGGTGGGCCTACGATCGGCTGCTACCCGCGCTGCCCGAGGGCGCGCCCCTCGTCCTGATCCGGTGGGTGCTGGCGGCGGCCCTGATCCTACCGCAATCGGTGCTGCTCGGCGCCACGTTCCCGCTGCTCGCCGTCGGCATGATGCGGCGCCGGCCCGACACGCCGGGCCGCATCCTCGCCTTCCTCTACTTCGTGAATGGCATTGGAGGCGCGGTAGGCGTGCTCGTGGGGGGTTTTGCGCTCGTGCCAGCGGTCGGGCTGCCAGGAGCGCTGGTCGCGGCCGCGATCGGCAACGTCGTCGCGGCGGTCCTCGTGGGCGGGGCCGAGCTGCTCACGAGCGAGACGGCCGGCGCCCCTGCGGCGGCGATGCGGTCCGCCGGGCCGCACGCCGCCATCCCGCGCCGGATGCTCGTGGGTGTCGCGTTCGGCACTGCCGTGGCCTCGCTGGTCTATGAGATCGCCTGGACGCGCATGCTGTCGCTGGTGCTGGGAAGCGCCACTCACTCGTTTGAGCTGATGCTTTCTGCCTTCCTGGTGGGACTCTCGCTGGGGGCGTTGTGGGTGAGACGCCGGGCCGACCGCTTCCGCGACCCGCTGCGGACACTCGGCGTGATCCAGTGGGTCATGGGCGGGCTCGCCGTGGCCACGCTGCCGCTGTACGTCGCTTCGTTCCGCTGGAGCGCGGCCTTGTTTGCGGCCCTCGACGTCACCCCGCAGGGGTACGTCCTGTTCACGATCGCGCGCTACGGTCTCTGTCTGATCGTGATGCTGCCGGCGACGTTCTGCGCCGGCATGACGTTGCCGCTGATCACACAGATTCTCGTTCGCTCGGGCGACGGAGAATCCGCGGTGGGACGGGTGTATGGCGTCAACACGCTCGGCTCGATCTTCGGTGTCGCTTTCGGTGCCCTCATCCTGCTGCCTCTGGTCGGTATCAAGGCGCTGCTGTTTGCCGGAGCGGTGCTCGACATGGCGCTGGGCGTCTGGCTGCTCGCGGTGCCTCGCGCGAGGCAATTCTTGCTCGCGGCTACGACGACCTCCGTGGTATGGCTCGCGGGCGTCGCATGGCTCGCTCGTTTCGATCGCAATGTGCTGACGAGCGGGGTGTATCGCGCGCGCCGGCTGGCGACGCCCGGGTCGCAGCGGATCGTGTTTTACAAAGACGGCGTGACCGCCACTGTCGCCGCGGCCATTCAGCAGGCGGGAACGGTGGTGATTTCGACCAATGGAAAAGCTGACGCATCGCTCGACGACGCGTGGTTCAATCATCCACCGCCCGGCGCCCCACGACGAATCCTGCGCTCCGATGCAGCGACGCAGACGCTGCTCGCGCTCGTGACGCTGGCGCACGCCCCCGCGGCCCGGACGGCGGCCGTGATCGGGCACGGGTCCGGGATGTCTGCCCACTTGCTGCTGGGCGACCCCCGCCTCACGAGCGTCACCACGATCGAGATCGAGCGCACCATGATCCTGGGCTCGAACGCCTTTTACCCGGCAAACCGGCGCGTCTTCGACGATCCCCGATCGCACTTCGTGATCGAGGACGCGCGCGCGTACCTCGCCGCCGGGCGCCGCCGCTACGACGTGATCCTGTCCGAGCCGTCGAACCCCTGGGTGAGCGGCGTCTCGGGCCTGTTCACGACGGAGTTCTACGACGAAGTGAGCCGCCATCTGACGGACGATGGCGTGTTCGGGCAGTGGTTGCACTTGTATGAGATGAACGACGACCTTCTCCTGACGGTGCTCGCCGCGCTGCATCAGCGGTTCGCCTCCTACGCCCTCTTCTACACGGCGAACCTCGACATCCTCGTGGTCGCGAGTCGCCGCCCTGCGCTCCCGGTTCCGGACTGGTCCGTCGTGCAGCAGCCCGGGATCGCGGAGGACCTGGCGGGATTCATCCCGCTGACGCCGGAGACACTCGAGCGCCTGCGCTTCGCCGACCGCGCGACCTTTGCGCCGTTGCTCGATGCGGGGATACGACCCAACTCGGACTACTTCCCGGTGCTCGATCTCGGCGCGGAGCGCGCGCGCTACCTCGGGCAGACCGCGAACGGGTTCACCGGTTTGGCGGCGTCGCGCTTCGACCCGTTCGCGGCGCTGGCCGGCCGCCGGGCACCGCTTCCCCTCGAACCTGTTACGGCCGTGCCCGAGATTGCACCGGCATACCGAACCGCGCTCGCCGGGCGGCTCCGGCTGCACCGCGACGGGAGCCACGACGCTCTGCCACCGGACGCGGACTACGACGCCGCGCTGCTGCGCGATCGCATGATGACCACGTTCCTCGCGGCGGGGGCGCCGCCGCCGGACTGGCAACCGTGGATGCGTTCGTTGTCGTTGGTCGAACAGGACGTGCACGGCACGGCGCAGGGAACGGCTGACGAGGGGTTCTATGCCGCGCTGGAGCGGTATGTCGCCCGGAACCGGCTCCCCCTGCAGGCGAGAGCGGCGGTCGATTTCCTCCACGGCCTTGCGGCTTGGGATTTCCCGCGCGCGGCAGCGGCGGCAGACCGCCTGCTGCTCGATGCGACGCTCGGGGAAGCATGGGTACCGCGTGACATGTACCGCGAGGGCGCGGTGGTCGCGAAATTGAAAATTGGTGATGTCGTAGGCGCCCGCCGGCTGTTCAACGCAGTGGTGCAGCTGCCGGGTGGGCGCTCCGGTCTGCGCACCCGGCTGCTCGAGGCCCACCTGCGCGCCGCCGAGGCGGCGGCGGCGCCGGCGGCGCCGGCGCGCTGATTACTGCACCGCGTTCACCATGTCGAAGATCGGCAGGTACATGGCCACGACCATGCCGCCGACGATCACGCCCAGCACCACGATCATGATCGGCTCGAGCAGCGACAGCAGCGCGCTCACGGCGGCGTCCACCTCGTCGTCGTAGAAGTCGGCTATCTTAGTGAGCATTTCGTCGAGCCCGCCGGTCTGCTCGCCGACCGCGATCATGGAGATCACCATCGGCGGGAACACCTTCGACTTCTGCAGCGGTCCCGCGATCGTTTCACCGCCCGCGATGGAGGCGCGCGATTCCATGACGGCGTTGTGGATCACCATGTTGCCGGCGGTGCGGGCCGTGATCTCGAGGCCGTCGAGAATGGAGACGCCCGAGGAGATCAGGGTGCCGAGGGTGCGGGTGAAGCGGGAGACGGCCGACTTGCGCAGCAGGTCGCCGAGCACGGGCATGCGGAGCAGGAGCTTGTCGATGTTCAGCTTGCCGGCCGACGTCTTGTAATAGCGGTTGAGCGAGATGAAGAGGAAGATCGCGATGGCGATGAAGGCCCACCAGAAGTTCTTGAGGAGGTTGCTTGCGCCGATGACGATGCGGGTCGGCAGCGGCAGCGCCAGGTTGACGGATGCGAACATGGTCTGGAATGTCGGAATGACGAAGATGAGCAGCACCGAGACGGCTATCCCGGCGACCGAAAAGATCACGGCGGGGTAGATCATCGCGCCTTTGACCTTGCGGACGATCAGGTCGTTTTTCTCGAGGAATGTCGCCAGGCGCAGCAGGATCGTGTCCAGAATACCGCCCGCCTCGCCCGCGGCCACCATGTTCACGTACAGATCGGTGAACGCCTTGGGGTGCTTGCGCAGGGCGTCGGCGAGCGTATGGCCGCTTTCGACGTCGTACACGACCTGGCGCGTGACGTCCGCCAGGACCTGGTTCTCCGTCTGCTGCGCCAGAATGTCGAGGGCCTGGACCAGCGGCAGGCCGGAGTTGATCATGGTGGCGAACTGCCGCGTGAAGATGACGACGTCGCGCGTCTTCACGCCCTTCTTGAAGAGATCGGCCAGGCCGCCGCTCTTCGCCTTCGACTCGCGGACCTGGACGACCACCATGCGGTTCTTGCGCAGATGGGCGATGACGTCGTCGCGGGTGGCAAGGTCGATCTTATCCTTGACGAGGCCACCCTTGAGATTGCGGGCTGTGTATTCGTAAAGCGGCATAGCTCAGCTCCCGTCCAGAGACTTAGCGGCGCACCGCAACTTTCGGTGACCCACCCTGCCCGGCGGCGGCCGCCTGGGCAGGAGTCGGAATGTCTTTGTCGTCCGCCGGCGCCTCGCCGATCGACCGCAGAAAGTCGTTCGGCTTGGATGTCACGCGCAGGCATTCATCTTTCGTCACTTCCCGCGCCATGTAGAGCTGATACAGCGCGTCGTTCAGCGTCTGCATGCCGTATTTCTTTCCCGCCTGCATCGACGATTCGATCTGGTGAACCTTGTCGTCACGAATCAGCGCGCGGATCGCGGGCGTGCAGATCATGATCTCGGCAGCCATCACGCGGCCCTTTCCCTTGGCGCGCTGCAGCAGGGTTTGGGTCACGACCCCTTCCAGCACGAAGGCGAGCTGCGCGCGCACCTGCGACTGCTGGTGCGACGGAAAGACGTCGATGATACGGTTGATCGACTCCGCGGCCGAGTTGGTGTGGAGCGTGGCAAACGCGAGGTGCCCGGTCTCCGCGATCGTCAGCGCGGCCGAAATCGTCTCGAGATCGCGCATTTCGCCGATCAGCACGACGTCGGGGTCCTGCCGCAGCGCGTATTTCAGGGCGGCATGGAAGCTGAGGGTGTCCGTCCCGACCTCGCGCTGGTTCACGATGCACGCCTGGTGGCGGTGAATGAACTCGATCGGGTCTTCCACCGTGATGATGTGCCCCTTCAGCTCCTTGTTGATCTTGTCGATCAGGGCGGCGAGCGTGGTGCTCTTGCCCGAGCCCGTGGGCCCGGTGACCAGCACGAGACCGCGGGGCCGGTCGCCCAGCTGCGCGACCACGTGCGGCAGTCCCAGCTCCTGGAACGTCTTCACGTTGAACGGAATCTGCCGGATGACGACCGAGACGCAGCCGCGCTGCTTGAAAACGTTGCCGCGGAAGCGCGCCAGGTTCTGAATGCCGAACGAAAAGTCGAGCTCGTTCTCCGTCTCGAAGCGCTTCTTCTGATTCTCCGTGAGTACCGAGTACGCGAGCGACAGCGTGTCCTTGGGCGTCAAGACCTCTTCGCTGGAGGCGCTGACGATGTCGCCGTCCACGCGGACCTTGGGACGCTCGCCCGCCACGAGGTGGAGGTCGGACGCGTCCTTCTCGATCATCTCCTCGAGCAGCGCCCGAAGGTTGACTGGCATGGGGGCTTCCTCTCCTTATCCGGCAGCGGTTTCCTTGACGACTTCTTCGAGCGTCGTGACGCCCTTCTTTACCTTCAGCATGCCGTCCATGCGCAGCGTCAGCATGCTTTCCTTGACAGCAAGGTCACGCAGCTCTTCGGTCGACGCGCCCTTCAGAATCTCACGCCGCAACGGGCTCGTCAGATTCATCACCTCGTAGAGCCCCTGCCGGCCGCGGTATCCGGTCCCCGCGCAGGTGTCGCACCCCGTGCCCTTGAAGAACGGCCCTTCCTTCTTTTCGATGCCGAAGGCATGCATCTCTTCCGGCGAATACTCGTGCTGCTGCTTGCAGTCCTTGCAGATGCGCCGCACCAGCCGCTGCGCCACAATCAGATTGACCGCGCTCGCGACGTTGAACGGCTCGATCCCCATGTCGACCATACGCGTGATCGTCGAGGGCGCGTCGTTCGTGTGCAGCGTCGAGAGCACGAGGTGCCCCGTGAGAGCGGCCTTGATCGCAATCGAGCCGGTCTCGAGGTCACGGATCTCGCCGACCATGATGATGTTCGGGTCTTGCCGCAGAAACGCCTTCAGCGCCGCCGCGAACGTCATGCCGACTTCATTGCGCACCAGCACCTGATTGATGCCGAGCAGGTTGTACTCGACCGGGTCCTCGGCCGTCATGATGTTCACGTCGATCTGATTGATGCGCGACAGGGCCGAGTATAGCGTCGTGGTCTTGCCGGATCCTGTGGGCCCCGTCACCAGCACCATGCCGTACGGATTCTCGATCGCCTTGAGGAGATTCGCTTCCGCCTGGGGCTCGAAGCCGAACGTCTTCAGATCGAGCGTCAGGTTGCCCTTGTCGAGAATACGGAGCACGATCTTCTCGCCGAACAGCACGGGCAGCGTCGACACGCGGAAGTCGATGACGCGCGTCCCCATTTTCAATTTGATCCGCCCGTCCTGCGGGACGCGGCGCTCGGCGATGTTGAGCTGCGCCATGATCTTGACGCGCGATGTGAGGGCGGCGCGCATCTTCACGGGCGGCTTCATCACTTCTTGCAGGGCGCCGTCGACGCGGTAGCGCACCCGCATCTCGTGCTCGAACGGCTCGATATGGATGTCGGACGCCCCGCGCTTCACCGCGTCGGTGAGCAGCCCGTTGATCAGCTTGACGACTGGCGCGTCATCGGCCAGGTCCTGCGCCTTGACGTCTTCGTCCTCCTGATCCTCGACGACCTCGAGGTCTTCCGCCGCTTCCGCGGCTTCGACCGACTTCAGCAGGGTCTGGAGCTGGGCATCCGACTGCTGGTAGTACCGCTCGATGGCGTTGCGCAGGGTGTACTCGCCGGCGATGACCGGAAAGACGTCGCAGCGCGTGATGAACTTGATGTCCTCGATCGCCGTGACGTTGTTCGGGTCGGCGATGGCGACCGTCAGTGTCCTCCCCTCCCGCTTCAGGGGGAGGACCGTGTGCTTGGTGGCGATGTCGGGGGGGAGGAGCTTCAGGATCTTGGGGTCGACCTCGAACCGCGACAGGTCCACCGCCGGCATGCGGTACTGCCGGGCCAGCATCTTGCTGACCTCGGTCTCCTCGATAAAGCCAAGCTTGACCAGGGTATAGCCGAGGCGCATCCCGGAGTTCTTCTGCTCCAGGAGGGCCTTCCTGAGCTGGTCATGCGTGATGAGGCCTTCCCGAACCAGGATCTCGCCGAGCTTGTCCTGGGTGATTGCGACAGTCGCCGTATGCAACTCGTTGAATTTGAGGGGACTAACATGTGAGTCGGCCCCAACCCGGTCAAGGTTTTGGGGCCGAAACGCCTGAAAAAGTCACAAATGGTTGGATTGCTTTGAGTAGCGAGGGGCCCACACCCGCAACGCTGTCCAGGCGAGCGAAGCTGCCAAACGGGCCGTGCTCGGTGCGCCAGGCGACGATGCGCTGCGCGAGCGCTGGACCGATACGCGGCAGGCGTGTGATGTCGCTCACGTCGGCACGATCGAGATCGATGCGCTCCCCGGGCAGCAAAGGACGGGAGAGCTGCGCGGCGCGGCGAGCGATTTGTTGGAGGGCGTCAGGGCGCGGCGTGGCGCTGGACTGCAGTTGGACGTCACCGGGCGGAGCAGCGGGAGATGGAGAGAGGAAGTAGCGAACACCGGCACCAGCCAACGCCAAGCACGCCAACAGCAATGCGGCACGCCGATCGTCCATCCCCCAACATGAACGCCCAGCCCGCTATTGCCGTACCAAAGCAACGGCGACATCACCAACAATCTGCAAGCTCTCCGCACTCACCTTGTCGATCGTGTCCTCGGTCGTGTGCCAATACGGGTAGTCGAAATCCACGACGTCGATGGCGTGAATCCCGACCTTCTGGAGCGATACATGATCGTCGGTGAGCGTATGGCGCACATCGGACACGAACTGTCGTTGATGGCCGCGATCGGCCGCGACCCTCCAGACCCGCTGCACCACCTCGGGCGCGAAGGCAAGGGACTGGCCTTCCTCGTGAATCTGTAAGTCCTTGTCCGCCACCATATCGAACAGAACCGCGAAGAGCGGCTGGTAACCCGGCGGCTGGTGGGCAGCGAACCAGCGCGATCCGATCAGCACGTCATTGGTATCGGCGAAGTCACCGTAGTCCTCGCCATCCACAAACAGCAGATCGACGCCGTTCGCCGGCGGTTGGGCCTTGAGCGCATCGGCAACGCCCAGCAGTACGGCCACGCCCGAGGCGCCGTCGTTCGCTCCCGGGACCGGCATGCGCTGCTGGGCCACGTTCACGCTGCGGTCGGCCATGGGCCGAGTGTCCCAGTGCGCCAGAAACAGCACGCGCTCCGTCGCCTGCGGGCGGAAGCGCGCGAAGAAGTTGCGCAGATGCAGCGTGTCGCCCTTGTGCGTGACGTGGCGAATCTCCTGCACGATCACCGTATCGGCTCGCGCGCGCAGCTCGGCCAGCAACCAGTCGCCCGTCTGCTCGTGGCCGGGCCTGTTCGGGATGCGCGGTCCGAACGACATCTGCTTTTCGATGTAGGTGAAGGCGGTGCGTCCGTTGAACTGGCTCGCGCCACCCTTGGGCTCGTTGTTCGCCCGTGCCTGGCACCCCAGGAAGACCACGATTCCCGCGCACCACGCGCTCCGCAGCACGCCCTGTTTCATTTCAGCTGCCCAACATTGGTAGAGAGTTGAACAAACGCCGTGATCACGAGCTGTGAGACTTTGCGGTTCGTCTGTCGCTCTTCGTTCAGCACGTATGCCATCTGGAGTCCCGCGCCCATGTTGGAGGGAAGGTCGGTGTCCATGGTAAGCTGCGCCTGCGCCTGACGGCTGTCCACATAGGGCACGCAGCTGCCTCCACCCGCGCTCTGCAAGCACGTCGTATTGGCGGTTACGGTGTACGCCGCGTTGGTGCGGATGTTGGAGCGCCAGCGGCCCACGCCGCCGCCGGGGGGCCTGAACGTGAACGTCATGGAGGTATTCTGGGCGTCGCGCTCCGTGTGAAACAGGCTGCCGGCCGCGAGGCGATCGCCGCGGCTGCGCGCCCAGTCTGTGGTCAGCAGGATTCCTCCGAACAACGTGAGCGAGACCGACGGATTGAGCGCTTCGTCGGTCGTGTGCGTCAGGACGCTGCTCCCAACCTCGAACGTGGGCTGCTCGATCATCGTTTGCGATTTTCGATACGTCAGCTGCGCCACGATGCGCGGAATGATCCGGCCCACGTTCTGTCTCGGAAGCGTCAGCGTCCACCCGATTTGCCCGCTCGGCCAATCCTGGGTGTGCGAGCGCAGCGGCACCTGTTGGTCCGAGCGTAGCGTCCAGGCGACGTTGTCGGTCTGCCGGTACGTCGCGGTGGCGCGCAGGCCGAAGCCGATCGCGACGCCGCTGCCCGCGGTGAAGATGGTGTTCTCCACCGCCGCCGTCGCGAGCTGTCCATTGACGCTGCGGAATGCATCAATGCCGCCGAAGGCGAGGCGGTAGCTGAGCCCCGGCAGGTCGGTCGCCAGGTTGTAGCTCGAGCCCCGTTGGCGGCCGTACGACACATCGACCGGCGACACCCGGGTGAGCCACGCGGCCACCCCGGAGGAGTCGCCGAGAATTCCCTTGGCCAGGCGGCCGACGTCGAACTGCGCTCCGAGATCGAAGCGCCTGGTGTTGGTGTAGGCCGCCGGCACACGGAACTCTCCCGCGCTGTCGCCCTTGGTGCGGACCGGCTGCCGGGCGTTGGGATCGCGCGTGAAGTTGAAGCCGGAAACCGCGGAAAAGCGGGGCCGGAGCCACGCGCTGACGCGCGGCGTCACGTTGAACGAGCTGGTCAACGATCGCTGCGTTTCCACGCCGACGTCCTTGCCCAGGAACGTCGCCCGCTCCTGGCCCAGCAGGCGACCCATGGTCGTCGAGTCCCCGTAATCGCGCAGGTCGCGAGTGGACACCGCCTCGACACTGAGCTGAAACCCGGTCAGCGGCAGCAGGTCCAGTCGACCGGAATTGCGCCACAGCCGCGACTTCGACAGCGACGGCGGCAGCGTGTCGTCGCTGCGGGGGATCGGCACGGTAAACGTGAAGCGCTGCGCGTCGCTCGCCGCGAACCCGGAGTGGAAGTTCAGGGCCGAGGGATTGAGTCTGAGGTTCGCGCCGGCAAAGCGGACCGTGCGCGCTCCCGGAATGATCGTCCAGTCGAGATTGATGCCGTAGCTCGAGCCGCTCGCCTGCGCGAGCTCGGACCGCGATCCTCCGGTATTGAATGCGCCGCTGATCGACAGCGGGTCGATGAACAAGCGCCCCAGCCCCCGTGGCGAGCGGCGCACGCGTCGCGCCGAGAACGTGTACGTCGAGCTGGTGGCGTGGGGGCGGCGCAAGCCCGGCAGCGCATCGGCGCGGATATCCGTATTCGTCAGATAGAACGGATCGCTCGCGGCGATCGTGTGGCTGAATGTGACCGGTATCGCCAGACCCCAGGTCTGCGGCAGGAATTTGTCGAATCGCACGGTACTCGCGATGTTCGCGGCATTGTCGGTGAGGTACGTCGGGTTCTCCCCCAATTGCCGAAACTGCCCGTCGCGCCGCGACACGCTGATCGCGAGATCCGCGACGTCCGCCGCGTTGAGCGACACGTCCACGGCGCCGGCGACGCCGGTCGCCTGCACCACGTCGGCCAGCCGGATATCGTCCACCCACAGCTCCGCCTGATCGATGAAGACGTTGGTCTTCACGCGCCAGATGCCGGCGGCGATCTCCTGCACGGCGGCCAGGTTGGGCGGTGCGGTGCCGGGGTCCTTCACGTGCACGATGTACGGGCCATCGCACATGACGTACGCCGTGTCGAACGGCACGAGCGTGGAGTCGGGGCAGCCGGCGTAGATGTGCGGCGCGTCGCCCGACAGCCACGCCTGCTCGATCCGGGCGCGCAACGCCAGCCAGCGATCGAACGACACGCGCACTTCCGGCTCCCAGGAGATCGTCCGCGCCGGGGTATGGTAGAGATAGAAGTTGTCCTGATCCTTCCCCGCCTTGATGAAGAATTCGAGGTCACCGTCTTCCCACCCCGGGCCGCGCCCCCGCGCCCAGGCGCGCAGCGACTGATACTTGAGAAAGTTCTTGTCGCCCTCGGTCGTGAAGCGCAGATACGTCTCCGCGCGCTCGCCGGTCCCGAGGCCGCGCGCCAGCACGCGCATCGATCGCTCGTTGATCTGGACGGCGCCGATCTGGAAGCCGGCATCGCGACGTCCCGCTTCATCGACGACGCCGGGGGGCGGCGTATACCCGAGGTCGGTGTTCTCCGTGCTCACGATCGAGGCGACGACCTCGCCCACGCCGGTGCCGCGCAGGCCGGCGATGCCCTTGATGGGCGTGTCGCTCCGCTTGACCCAGCTGCTCCCGATCAGCCGCACGCGCGACAGCGCGAAGTACACCTGTGGCGCCGGACCCGGCATGCCCGTCGGCGGCGTGACCACCGTGATGCGCAGTGTCTGAACTTGACGAAGGTTGGGAGTGCCGATCTGCAGCGTGTCGGTGCGGAAGGGGATGCGGTACAGGCGCCACCCCGCCGCCCCGCCTGAGGCGTCGGGTAACATGCCGCCGTCGCGCACGTAATATTTTTCGTCGCCGATCGGGAAGACGTAGCGGACGAAACTCTCGGATGTTTTCACGCCGCTGACCGAGTCGAGCACAAAGTCGCCGTCCTGATCTTCCGTATCGACCACGCCGTTGTGACGGCCGCAGCGCGAGCGCACGTCGCCGAACACGAACGGAATGAGCTGGCCGTCCTCGGTCAGGCTGCAGAGCGGCAGGGTGTCGATCGTGGCCGCGCGGGTCGAGTCGTAGATGCCGTCCACGATCCGATCCGAGAGGATGCCCTCGTCGTTGATCGTGGCGCTCCAGGTCTGGGTGAGGGGGTCGCGCTCGCTGTCGAGCCGCCCCAACCCGGTCTCCCTGATCCCGGAGTACGTCGTGTCGCCCGTCGGACTGACGCTGAAAGCCGTCGGCACGAATGCCAGGGCGTCCTCGAACACCGATCCAAAGTCGAGCATCACGAGCGTGTGATTCTGCTTGGCCACCCGCGAACCATCTTCCCACACCCAGAACTCGAGGAATTCCGTCCGCGACAGATCGACGCCCGTCGGCGAGAGGGTCTGGGTGATCGAGCGCCAGCGCGGCCCGTTGGTGGGCGGGCGCACCCAGTTGGGCACGCCGAAGTTCGGCGACCCGGGCGTGTTGTTCGCGAGCCCCAGCACCGTGTCAGGTTTCAGCATCATCCACAGGACCGGCTCGGCGGCCTGCGTCTGGCCGGCGAGCTTGATCGTCGGATCGATCTGCTGCGGAAAGAACTGGATCGGCTGCAGCTGGCCGTTGCGGTAGTTGTACGGCAGGCTCTGCCAG
>DASZCG010000212.1:0-7314 GCA_035943355.1 Gemmatimonadales bacterium | reverse complement strand
GCGCGCCTTTGCAATCCGTAGTCCAGCGTCAGCCAAAAATTGAGCGGCCCGCTCGTCACGAGGCCAAAGACTTCATTGAAGACACGGAGACGTGACGCCACTGTATCGGGCGCTTCATTGCCGACGAAGTTCGCGTACCCGAGCGCAACATTGGGCGTGGCGGCGTAGTCGAGCCGCATACCGATCGCCTTGTCGGTGTTGGTCTCGGAGATATTCTGCCAGCCGTTCAGAATGTGAAACTGCCCCGTGAGTTTGCTGCTCGCCGTCCACGTGGCTTTGACGCCGGCTTCGTAGTAAGGGGAATAGTCCGCTATGAGTGACCGGCTGTACGTCGGATTGTCCCGCGAAATCCAGCTCTCCTGGCCGATGTGCGAGAGATAGATGCCCCCGTCGATCCAGAGTCGACTGGCGAGCCGCACGCCCACCACGGCTTCCTGAATATGTCGCGCCAGGTCCGGTCCGCTGACAGTTCCGGTCTGCGGCTCGCCGGCATAGTTCGATTGCACCGAGGTGCCCGCCTGCAAGGCGAGGCGTCCGCGCGTGCGCGGTCCCGCGAGCCTCACCTCCACGTGTGCCAGGTTGACGTTGAACTCATCGTGCCGCGCCGGTTGTGTCGTGTACGCGCGGTCGAATCCCCCGGCCCCGGGGCGGTTGAAGTCCCAGGCGTAATAGGTATCCACGAAAGCGCCCCAGTTGAGGGTCCGCGTGGTGTCCCGAGTCTGACCGCTGAGGGCGAGCAGACTGAGGAGGATCATTGCCGGAGGCTGTCGAAGGCGAGGTTGAGCAACAGGACGTTCACCCTCGGTTCTCCAAAGAAACCGAATTGCCGACCTTCAACATGCCGCGCGACCAGCGCTCGCACGACCGTGGGATCGAGCTTGCGGGCGCGCGCCACGCGATCGACTTGGAGGAATGCGCTCGCCGGCGAGATGTGCGGATCGAGTCCCGAACCCGATCGGGTGACGAGATCGGCGGGCACCCGCCCACGCACCGCATCGTCCAGCTTCACGACGCTGTCCACCGCCTGCGCGATGAGGGTGTCGGCCAGCTTCAAGTCCGTTGGCCCTTTGTTGCTCCCTCCGGACAGCGTGTCGTCGTAGCCATTCCCGGCCGCCGAGGGACGCGGATGGAAATAGTCCGGGCGTGAGAACTGCTGTCCAATCAGTTCGCTTCCGATGACTTGCCCCTTCACCGTAATCAGAGATCCATTGGCCTGACGGGGAAAGATGAGCTGGGCGATGCCGGTGACGACTCCCGGATAGATCAGGCCCGTGATCACCATCAGCACAAGCGTGACCATGATCGCCGGGCGCAGCTGGTTCTTGAGCACGGTCAGACCAGCCTCAGCGCGACGAGCAGCATGTCGATTGCCTTGATGCCGATGAAAGGAATGAGGATACCACCGACGCCGTAGATCCAGAGATTGCGGCGCAGGATGGTCGCGGCGGGGGCGGGTCGCCATTGCACGCCGCGCAGCGCGAGGGGGATCAGGGCGATGATGATGAGCGCGTTGAAGATCACGCTCGCCAGAATGGCCGACGGCGCCGAGTGCAGCCGCATGATGTTGAGCGCCTGGAGCACCGGATATGTGGTGATGAACATCGCGGGAATGATCGCGAAGTACTTGGCGACATCGTTCGCGATGGAGAACGTGGTCAGGGCCCCCCGTGTCATCAGCAGTTGCTTCCCGATCTCCACGACCTCGATGAGTTTGGTGGGATTGGAATCCAGGTCGATCAGGTTGCCGGCCTCTTTCGCCGCCTGCGTCCCCGTGTGCATGGCGACGGCGACATCGGCCTGCGCCAGCGCCGGCGCGTCGTTGGTCCCGTCTCCCGCCATCGCGACCAGGCGGCCACCGGACTGCTCGCGCTTGATGAGGTCCATCTTGTCTTCCGGCTTCGCTTCGGCGAGAAAGTCATCAACGCCCGCCTCGGCGGCAATCGCGGCGGCCGTCAGCGGGTTATCCCCCGTGATCATGATGGTGCGGATCCCCATGGCACGAAGCTGGGAGAAGCGCTCGCGCATCCCGCCCTTGATGACGTCCTTGAGGTAGATGACGCCGAGCGCGCGCGCCGTGCCGTTGGCGCGCTCCGCCACAACGAGCGGCGTGCCACCGGCGCGCGCGATACGCTCGACGTCGCCGGTCAGCGTTGGCGGAATCTCGCCGCCGTGCTCGCCCAACCAGCGCGCCACGGCATCCGCGGCTCCCTTGCGCAGCTGGGTGCCTTGCATGTTGACGCCGCTCATTCGCGTGGCGGCCGAGAACGCCACGAGCTCGACATGGGGCGTGCCCTCGGCCAGCGAGCGCGCGCGGAGCCCGAATTGCTTGGCGAGCACCACGATGCTGCGCCCCTCGGGCGTTTCGTCAGGCAGCGAGGCGAGCTGGGCGCGATCGGCGAGATACTCCTTCGACACGCCGGGCGCCGGCACGAATTCCACCGCCTGCCGGTTCCCCAGCGTAATCGTGCCCGTCTTGTCGAGCAGCAGCGTGTTCACGTCTCCCGCCGCTTCGACGGCGCGACCGCTCATCGCGATCACATTGTGCTGGATCATCCGGTCCATGCCTGCAATGCCGATCGCCGAAAGCAGGCCACCGATGGTCGTGGGAATGAGGCAGACGAGCAGCGCGACGAAGATCGGAATCGAGACGTCGCCGCCCGTGTAGATCGCGAACGGCTTGAGCGTCACGACGGCGAACAGGAAGACGATTGTCAGACCAGATAGCAGAATGACGAGCGCAATCTCGTTCGGCGTCTTTTGCCGTTTGGCGCCTTCGACCAGTCCGATCATACGGTCCAGGAACGTCTCGCCCGGATTTGCAGTGATCCGAATGACCAAGTAGTCGGAGAGCACCTTGGTCCCACCCGTCACAGCCGAACGATCGCCGCCCGATTCGCGCACGACCGGCGCCGACTCGCCGGTCACGGCCGATTCATCGACCGAGGCCACGCCTTCGATGACTTCGCCGTCACCAGGGATCAGCTCACCCGGTGTCACGAGCACGACATCACCAATGCGCAGCCGGTCCGCCGGCACCGACTCGAAGACATCGCGGTGCTTGGCATTCTTCAGCTGCTTCGCGGTCGTCAGGGTCCGCGAGCGCCGCAGCGACTCGGCCTGCGCCTTCCCCCGCCCTTCCGCCATCGCCTCGGCAAAGTTCGCAAAGACGACGGTGAACCAGAGCCAAACCGTGAGCTGCAGCGTGAAGCCCACGCTGGTCGCACCGGTGGCGATGTCGTGCACGAGCACCGCCGTCGTGAGCACGCTGCCAATCAGCACCACCATCATCACGGGATTGCGCACCATGTGCCGCAGGTCCGCCGTCTTGGTGAATGCGTCGCGCACGGCTCGGCGCACAATCGGGGGATCGAAGAGGACACGCTGCGTCAGCGCCATATCAGAAGAGCCTCCCCGCCTGCATCAGCAGGTGCTCCACAACCGGCCCGAGCGACAGCACGGGGAAAAACGTGAGCGCCCCAACGATCAGGATGACGCCGATCAAGAGGACGACGAACAGCGGCGTGGTGACCGGGAACGTACCCGCCGATTCCGGCACCGCTTTCCGCTCAGCCAGGAATCCCGCGAGCGCCAACATCGGCACCATCATCGCGAACCGGCCGAACAGCGTGCCGAGACCGAGGGTCGTGTTGTACCAGTAGGTCGACCCGGTCAGGCCGGCAAAAGCGCTACCGTTGTTGCCCGTCACCGAGCTGAAGGCATAGAGCATTTCCGATAACCCGTGCGGACCGGCGTTGTTGAGACCCTGGAGGCCGGCCGGCAGGACCGCGGAGGCGGCAGTGAGCACGAGGATATACGCCGGAAAGATCAGGACGTAGAGCATCGCCATCCGCACTTCGCGGCTCTGGATCTTCTTGCCGAGGTACTCCGGCGTGCGGCCCACCATCAGCCCGGCGATGAAGACGGTCAGGACGGCCATGACAATCATGCCGTACAGCCCCGAGCCTACGCCGCCGACGATCAGCTCGCCAAGCTGGATATTGAGGAGCGGGACCATGCCGCCGATCGGCGTGAACGAGTCGTGCATGCTGTTGACGGCGCCGCACGACGCATCGGTGGTCACCGTCGCATAGAGCGCGGAGTTGGCGATGCCGAACCGGACTTCCTTCCCTTCCATGTTCCCGCCGGGATTCGTGGCGGACGCCACGATGTCGACGCCGCGCGCGGCGTGAATCGGATTGCCGCGCGCTTCGGCCCAGTAGGCCGTCGTCACGCCGGCGGCGAACAACACGAACATCGCCGTCCACAGCGCCCAGCCGTGCTTCTGATTCTTCACGATCCGGCCGTAGGCGTACGTCAGCCCCGCCGGGATGATGAAAATCGCGAACACCGAAAGGAAATTCGTCCACGGTGTGGGGCTTTCGAACGGATGCGCGGCATTGGCGTTGAAAAACCCGCCGCCGTTGGTACCGAGCTGCTTGATCGCCGACTGGCTCGCCACCGGCCCCATGGCGAGCACCTGCTGCACACCTTCGACCGTGTGCGCGGTGACGTAGTGCGCGAAGTTCTGGATCGTCCCCTGTTGGACGAACAGCAGCGCGAGAATGAAAGAGGCGGGCAGATAGAGGTACAGCGTGCCGCGCACCAGGTCGGTCCAGAAGTTGCCGATGCGGCCGCCGGAACGGCACGCGATGCCGCGCGCCAGCGCGATCGCCGCGGCCACGCCGACTGCGGCCGAGCCGAAGTTGTGAAACGCGAGCTGCGTCATCTGCGAGAAGTACGACATCGTCGTCTCGCCCGCGTACGACTGCCAGTTCGTGTTCGTGGTGAAGCTCGCCGCCGTCTCGAACGCCTGGCGATCGGGAACGGGGCCGCGCGCGAACGGATTGAGCGGCAGGTGCTCCTGCAGCCGAAGCACCACGTACGTGATGAACATCGACACGGCGCTGAACAACAGCAGTCCAGCCGCGTACCGGGTCCAGTGCTGATCTTCTTCCGGATCCACGCCGGAGACGCGATAAATGGCCCGCTCGAGCGGCGCGAGCCAACGCATCGAGCCGTCGTAGACGCGCAGGATGTACAAACCGGCGGGCTTCGTGATCGCCAGCACCGCAACCGAGAAAAAGAGGATCTGCAGCCAGCCGTTCGTGGTAATGGCCGGGGGGCTCAGAACTTCTCGGGTTTGAGCAGCGAGTAGACGAGATAAGTAAGGATCAGCACCGAGAGCACGGCGCCCAGGATCGTGAGGCTGCTCATGGCCGGTCCTCGCCCGTCGGATCCTTCCCCAGCCGCTCGCAGCCGCGCACGTAGGCAAGCATGAGGACGAAGAAACCAACGGTGATGAGGACGTAGACGAGGTCGAGCACGGCGAGAACGTACGGCCCGCCGTGTCAGGAGGGTCTCAGAAACGACCGCCGCGATATCAGGATTGTGTTAAGAATCGGTGCTACAGCTCGACGTACGCCCCCACTTCAAACACCTGATTCGACGGAATCTTGAAGAACGCCGTCGCGCGGAGCGCATTGCGCGACATGAACGCGAACACCTGCTCCCGCCAAATGGCCATCCCCGGGCGGTCCGAAGCGATGACCGTCTCCCGGCCGAGGAAAAACGTCGTCCCCTCGAGCGGAATGTCGAGGTGATTCTGCTTGCACGCGAGCAACACCTCGCGGATGTCGGGATCCTGCATGAACCCGTACCGCGCCGTCACACTGTGAAATCCCTTGCCGCTGCGTTTCACCGTAACGCGGTGCTCCTCCCCGACGTGCGGGACGTCCGCGGTGACGACCGTCAGAAACACGACCTTCTCGTGCAGCACCTTGTTGTGCGCCAGGTTGAGCATCAGCGCCGGCGGCGTCCCGTCGGTGCTGCCGTACATGAACACCGCCGTCCCGGGGACGCGGACCGGCGGTTCGGCGGCAAGATCGGCGAGCAGCAGCTTGAGCGGGACTGTTTTTTCCATCATCCGCTTGGAGAGGATTTCCCGTCCCCGCTTCCACGTGATCATCACGAAGTACAGCACGATCGCGATCGCGAGCGGCACCCAGCCGCCATGCGAGATCTTGAGCGCGTTGGCGGCGAAGAACGTGAGATCGACGATCAAGAACGTCCCTGAGACGGCCGCGGCCTTCAGGATGCTCCAGCCCCACACCTCCCGGCTCATCACGTAGAACATGACCGTCGTCAACGCCATCAGCGTCGAGAGCGCGACGCCGTACGCGCCGGCGAGATTGCTCGACGTCCGGAAGCCGAGCACGAGCGCGATCGTGAGAATCATCAGCAGTTTGTTCACGGTCGGGACGTAGATCTGTCCGATCTCGCGTGACGATGTGTGCTCGATCTCCATGCGCGGGATGTAGCCGAGCTGGACCGCCTGGCGCGTCAGGGAAAACGCGCCGGAGATGATGGCCTGCGAGGCGATGATCGTCGCCGCGGTCGCGAGCGGAATCAGCGCGTAGAGCGCTTTAGCCGGCGCGAGAAGATAGAATGGATTGGCCGCCGCCTCGGGCTGTGTCAGCAGCAGCGCGCCCTGGCCGAAGTAGTTGAGCAGCAACGCGGGAAGCGGGATCGTAAACCAGGCCAGCTGAATGGCGGAGTGACCGAAATGCCCCAGATCGGCGTACAGTGCCTCGCCACCGGTGACCGTCAGAAACACCGCGCCCAACACTAACAGGCCACGCGCAGGATCCTCGGCAAAGAACCGAACGGCGTGCGTCGGAAGTACGGCACCCACAACGGCGGGATGGCGCATGATTCCGTTCAGCCCGAGGACCGCGATCGCGACAAACCAGACCAGCATGACGGGCCCGAAGATGGCACCGATTCCGGCGGTGCCGCGGCTCTGCAGCATAAACAGCCCGACCAGGATCGCCAGCGTGATCCAGATGACCCAGTACTGCAGCGCCGGCGCCACGATCTCGAGGCCTTCGACCGCGGAGAGCACCGAAATGGCCGGCGTCAGCGCGCCATCGGCATAGAGCAATGCCGCCCCGAAGATGCCCAGCACGATCATGATGCGCCGCGGCGTCAATCCGCGGGCCACGCGACTGCCGTTGACCAGCGCCATCAGCGCGAGCACGCCGCCTTCACCCTTGTTGTCGGCGCGAATGATGACGACGTGATACTTGATCGTGACGATCAGGATCAGCGACCAGAAAATCAGCGACAGCACACCGAAAACATTGCCCGTGGTAACGGGAATGCCGTGCTGGCCATGAAATGCCTCGCGCATCGCGTACAGCGGGCTCGTGCCGATGTCGCCGTACACCACGCCGATCGCGAGCAGCGCGAGGCGACCGAGGTAGCTCCCCTGTGGGGCCGCCTTGGGATCTGGAGTCGTGGTGGTGGGGGGGGGGG
>DASZCG010000211.1:0-1871 GCA_035943355.1 Gemmatimonadales bacterium | reverse complement strand
GGCGTCTCCGACGAAGAGCGGGTAGGCGCCCACGTAAGCGGACGCCGGCGCTCCGGCTTGAGGCGCTCGTCCGCCGAGCTTGGGACGGGTCTTGGACGGAGGAAGCATCCGGGTCGGATTCTCCGCTCAACGAGCCCAAAGAGGCTAATGGGCGGAACTTGTCGGTGCGCAAACCAGCCCGTCTTCGTCGCGCCGTCGCTAACGGCCCGTTGACGGGAACGGCGCTGCCCCTTCCGTAGAGATCAGGCGAGACGACGCTCGCGCAGCGCAGGCCGGTGTCGCGGTGACCGAGACGGTTGACGCACACGGCCGCGGTCGCGTTTAGTGGCGCCATGGCCGAATTCGCCGCCGCAGTCGAGAACTACGACCGCTTCATGGGCCGCTATGCCACCGGGCTGGCGCCGAGGTTCGCCGATGCCGCCGGCGTGCGCGCCGGCATGCGGGTCCTCGACGTCGGCTGCGGCCCGGGCGCGCTCGCCGTCGAGCTCGCCGGGCGCGTCGGCGAGGACAACGTCGCCGCGATCGACCCCGCCCCCCAGTTCGCCGCTGCCTGCCGGGCACGCATCCCGGGCGCGGACGTGCGCGAGGGCGTCGCCGAGTCGCTGCCCTGGGACGACGGCACCTTCGACGCGGCGATGTGCTCGCTGGTCGTCGCCTGGATGAGCGACGCCGACCAGGGCATCGGGGAGATGGCGCGCGTGACGAAGCCCGGCGGCACCGTCGCCGCCGCGATGTGGGACATCCCCGGCGGCGGGCTGCAGATGCTCTCGCACTTCTGGCGCGCTGCGCGTGAGATCGACCCGAGCGTCGCCGACGAGCAGCCGCGCGCCGGCGTGCGCGAGGGCGACCTCGTCGAGCGGTTCGGCCGCGCCGGCCTGCAGGGCGTCACCGGCGGCACGCTCGAGACGAGCGTCGACTACGCCGACTTCGACGACTACTGGGAGCCGTTCACCGGCGCCGCCGGTCCCGCCACCGGCGCCTTCTACGCCTCGCTCGACGATGCCGGCAAGGCGACCCTGCGCGACACCGTGCGCGCCTCCCTGCCCGAGGGCCCGTTCACGCTGCCGGCGCGCGCCTGGCTCGCGCTCGGAACCGTTCCGGGCTGAGCCGAGCCGGGGCGAGCCTACCGAGACGTCTTGCTCGCGACGGCCTCCAGGACGATCTCGGCGAGCTGTCCCGGCTTCTCGTTGAGCGTGAAGTGCCCCGCACCGGCGATCGTGACTCTGGTCACCCGGGGACACGCCTCGAGCGCGTCTCGCTCCTCGTCCGTGAGCCCGATGTCGTCGCGGTCGCCGAACACAACCCACGCCTGCACACCCGAGTCGCAGAGTCGCGGGGCGAGCGAGCCGTGGCGATCCAGGTACTCGAGATAGCTGCGGGTCTCGCGGCGAAGGAAGCCCGGGTCGTTCTTCTGGAGCTCAGCGATCAGCGCGTCGCGCCGGTGCGGTGGCAGGCTGCTCTTCATCGCGGGACCGATGATCTTCAGCATCAGCGCATACGGCAGGTGCCCAAGTACGCGTGCGAGACGATCCAACGCGCGCGGGAACTTGGATTCGTCTTCGCGTGAGAAGCTGGGGGAGATCAACACCACCGGGCCGGAGAACTCGCCCGCAGCCACCATCTCGATAGCGACGTTGGCACCCAGACTGTGACCGACGACAGCATCGCAGCCGAGGTCGGCGGCGAGCGTCCCAGCGAGCCTGGCGTAATGCTCCATGCTGACGTCCTCCGGAGGGGGAGTACGCCCGAACCCGGGAAGCGTGGTGGCCACGAAGCGAATCGATGCATCGCTTATCTTTGGCTCCGCGAGCAGGTCGTCGTAGAAGACCGCGGTGGCGAGCGCTCCGGGAAGCAGGAGCACGGTGTGGTCC
>DASZCG010000210.1:0-40180 GCA_035943355.1 Gemmatimonadales bacterium | reverse complement strand
CTGCTGCCGCGGAATGCCGGGTACGGGGGCGCGTATTTTCTGATCGCGTTGCTCGCACAAATGGCGGTGCTCATCGCAGCGACGTGGATGCTGCTCGGCCGGGTGGAGCGCGTGAGCGCCCTCCTCAAGGCCGCCATGGTCATTGGACTCGCCGCGCTCGTCGCGGGAAAGGTCGCATGAATCTCTGGCAAGGAATCCTCCTGGGCCTGGTGCAGGGGCTCACCGAGTTTCTCCCCGTGTCGAGCTCCGGTCACCTGCGCGTCCTCGAGGTGGTGACCGGCGTGCACGCGCCCGGCGTGTTCGTCGAGGTGACGCTCCACGTCGCGACGCTGGCGGCGGTGCTGGTCGTCTACGGGCGCCGGCTCGTCGCGATCCTCAGCGGCGCGATTCGGGGCCAACCCGGCGAGCTGCGCCTGGTCGGCCTGCTCGCACTGGCCACCGCGCCCGCCGGCATCATCGGCGTGCTGTTCCATCGACAAGTCGAAGCGGCGGCGACCTCGTTGGTGTTCATCGGGACGGCGTTCATTGTCACGGGCTTCATGAACTGGTCCACGCGCGGGCGCTCGGGAACCACCCGGGAGCCGAGTGTGCCCGTCGCGTTGGGGATCGGGGGCGCCCAGGCGGTGGCGGCCGTGGTGCGCGGCATCTCCCGGTCCGGTTCAACCGTGTGCGCGGCCTTGTGGGGCGGCCTCGATCCGGTGGCGGCTGCGGAGTTCAGCTTTCTCTTGTCGATTCCAGTGATCGGCGGCGCCGCGTTGGTGGAGGGGCGACATGCCGCAGTAAACATCGCGGCGGTCGGCGTGGCACCACTCGCGGTCAGCTTCGCGCTCGCGTTCGTGGCGGGGCTCTGGAGCATCCGTTTCCTCGTCGCGCTGCTCAAGCGCGGCCGGTTCTATACGTTCGCGCCCTACAACTGGGCGATCGGCGTCCTCACGATCGTGTATGCGCTGTGGCGCGGCTGACGCTCGACGACATCCCCGCCGCCGTCCTGGCACGCCGCTGGGGCGTTCCCCAATGCGGCGTGTTCCGCACCCTCTCCTCCAGTTTGGACGCGATCCACGAGTTGGGTGCGCAGGACGCGCCGTCCGGTACGGTGGTGCTCGCCGAAGAACAGACGGCGGGGCGGGGACGTGACGGCCGCACCTGGCGCTCGCCGCCTGGCGGCGCGTGGCTCGCCATGTTGCTGCGACCACCTGTGCCAGCCGCGGGTGTCCTGTCACTGCGCATCGGGCTCGTGCTGGCGGATGTGGTGGAAGAGGTACTGCGAATCAGTCCGACCGCGATCTCGGGTCCGCGCGCTGGACTCAAGTGGCCCAACGACGTCCTGCTAGACGAGCGCAAGGTTGCGGGCATTCTGTGCGAGAGCCGTTGGCAGGGTGATGTGCTGCAGTGGCTCGCGGTCGGGATCGGTATCAACGTGGCGAATGAGATTCCCGCCGAGCTCGGGGAGCGGGCCGCCGCACTACGCGAGTTTCGCGCGGACATCCGTCGGGTTGATGTGCTCGACCGGCTGGTCCCGGCGTTGGTGCGGCTCACGGCGCACGGCGCACAGCTCACGGACTTTGAGTGCGCCGCCTTCGCCCGGCGGGACTGGTTGCGGGGCCGCCAGATTCGCACACCGCTGGCGGGCCGGGCGGCGGGCATCCGGCCCGACGGCGCATTGCTCGTCGATACCGGCGCCGGCACGACGATGGTGCGCGAGGGCCACGTGGAGCTATCTTAGCCGCCCCATGCTCCTCGCGATCGACATCGGCAACACCGAGACGACCGTCGGGCTGTTCGCGGGAGACCGCCTCGCAAGTCACTGGCGGTTACACTCGACACCACACCGCACCCCGGACGAATGGGCGTCTGTCTTCACCGCCCATCTTACACAGGCTGGTCATTCCACACAGGAGATTCGCGCCGCGATCGTCGCATCGGTCGCGCCCCAGGTCACGCAGAGTCTCTGCGATGGGGTGGCATCGGCCACGACGCGCCAGCCGGTACTCGTGGACGCGCGGTCCAAGCTCCCCATCGTGCTGGACGTCGATGAGCCGCTGACCGTCGGTGCCGATCGTATCGTCAACACCCTGGCGGCGTCCCACCTCTTCAAGAAGGACACGATTGTCGTGGACTTCGGTACGGCGACGACGTTCGACTGTATCACCGGCGATGGACGGTTCATCGGCGGCGTGATCATGCCTGGGCTGCGCACGGCGTCCGACGAGCTGGTGCGCAAGACCGCGAAGCTGCCCGCCACCGAGCTGACGCCGCCGACCCATGCGATTGGACGGCGCACCGAGGATTGCATCCGCGCCGGCGTGCTGTGGGGGACGGCGGACGCCGTCGATGGGCTGGTCCGCCGCATCACCGCGGAGTGGCCCACCAAGCAGAAGCCCATGACCATCGCCACCGGGGGACTCGCTGGTCTCGTCGCGCCGCTGTGCAATTCCATCGAATCGGTGCAGCCCGATCTCACGCTCGTCGGACTGCGCCTCGCGGCCGCGACACTCGGTCTCAGGTGGTGAATCCCGTGGTCGCTTCCCCCTCCCCCCCCGCGGCTGCGCGCACGCTCAATCCGTGGCGCCGGTGGGGGTATCGGCTCCTGCCCGGTGATCTCTTCTCCTATGTGCTGCACATGCGTCCCGCCGAATGGCCGATCATGGCGGGCCATACACTGCTCGGGTACGTGCTCGCGGTGGGCGTCAACGGCGTGCTCCACGGCCAGCAGCTGGCGGAAGCGCTCGGCGCTCTCGTCATCTGGGTGGTGTTCCTGAACGGCGGCACGCTCGCGATCAACAGCGTGTTCGATCGTGACGAAGGGGATATCGGCTATCTCAATGCGCCGCCACCGCTGCCTCGCTACCTGCTGCCCTTCAGCCTTGCGCTGCTCATCGGCGGGCAATTGCTCGCGCTGACGTTGCCCCGGGGCTTTCAGATCGCGTACGGGATCTGCTTTGTGTTGTCGCTGCTGTACTCGGTGCCGCCGTTTCGCTTCAAGGCGGTCGCCGGGATGGACTGGGCGATCAACATGTGGGGGTTCGGCACCCTCACACCGTACGCGGCGTGGGCAGCGACGGGCCGGCCGCTGGATGTGGGGTACGGTGTAATCCTGCTTGCGTTCTGTCCGCTGTTCGCCGGGCTCTATCCTCTCACCCAGCTGTATCAATTCCAGGAGGACCGGCGCCGCGGCGATCGCACGCTGGCGCTGATTCTGGGGATGCGGCTGAGCCTCCGGGTAGCGACCGTCTGCACGGTGCTCGCATTTGGGCTGTTTGCCGCATCGGCGGTGCTGCTCGATGTCGGCAAAAAGGGGTATGCGATCGTCCTGCCGCTCGTGCTGTGGTTGACGGTGCTGGTGCCGTGGCTGTTACGGCACGATCGCTGGAGTCCGGCGCAGCACCAGCGCGGGATGTACCGGGCGCTGGCGGCATGGGCTGTGACCGATCTCACGGTCCTGTTTGTGTTTGCGACGTAGTGCGCCGCATTTAGATTAGCACAGACCGACTGCAGCGCCCCGCAGGCTATGAAAACCGAACACGAGGAGCTCTCATCGCATGACGGCTAGCGCTACCCCCTCCACCGCTGTCGATCGTTCGGAATTCCGGCATATCCTGCTGAGTGGAACATGGGTCGGTTTGACCACTGCCGTCTCGGTGATCGTCTATCTCGTCGTGGCTCGCTTGCTCCCACACGGCATCTTCGCGGCGCTCGTTGAAACACTCGTCGTCCTGGCGGCGGGTGTTGCCGTCACGTTCCTGCCAGGCTCCTTTGCGGCCGCGCGCACCACGCAGGGTATCGCGAGCGCGGCGGCGATCGGGCTGTGGGGGACGGTCGTGTTCATGGCGGTGGACATCATCCTGCTGCGGCCATTCCGCGCGTACCCGTGGACATGGGACGCTGTGGGTGGTGGCAGCACCTGGTGGTACCTGCCGATCTGGTGGATGCTGGGAACGCTCCTCGCCTGGTTGGGTGCGTTAGTGACGGCGGGGCGCGCAGCTCGCGGCGGTGAGCCGTCGATCCGCGCACTGTCGATTCCGCTGCTTACCGGCGGCGTGGGAGTTGCGCTGGGTTTAGGGCTGAGTGGGGTCGTGTATATGCCGGTCGCCGGCGGGGCGGGGTTCGCCCTGACGCTGATCGTGTTCGCCCTCGTCGTCATCGCTCGGAAAGGGTAGGAGTCGCGCAAGTGCCGAGGTGGTTCGCGCATTTTCTGCTGATAGTCGGGTGGCTGCTCACCCCCATTTGGGCGTGGGCGGCGTCGCACGTCGGGCTGTGGATCGGCGCCTTGGTGGCGCTGCGTTTCGATAACCCGATTGTGATGCTCGCAATCGCCGGCCTCGGTGCGTTCCTGCTCGGCTTCGCAGTGCTGTGGACCTGGATCCGGTTCATGCGGCACCTGCCGCATCTACTCTCGCATCATATGGCGCCTCGTGAGGGAGTCCCAGAGGCGCCGGAGGCCTCGGCGGCCTCCGGGAAGCACACCGCGATTGCGGCCGCGGACTAACCGCGCCCTCATCGTTGTCGGAGCCCTAGCCGCAGCATCCCCGCTGTACGGCCAAGACCGCGGTCGCGACATCGATTTCCTCTACGGTCGCTGGTACCAGGGCAATCAATCCAGGAGCTATGAGCTGCGAACCGACGCGCCGCTCTCCAGGATTTTCTCGCATGGGCTCGCCGTGCAGATCCTGATTCACGACAGTCTCGGCCGTAACCGCGCCTTCTACGGAGCAGGATGGGAGCTGCACGCGTGGCGGCATCGCTCCACGTTCGGACCGTATGGCGTCGCCGGCGTCTCGCTCGGCCTCTCCACGGATACGACGGCGCAGGATCTGGCGGCTCTCTGGACCATCGGTGGCGGCCTCGAGTGGCGTCCCGCGTCATGGGTGGCGGTCGGACTGGAGAGCGTGTATCGCCTGCAAGACGTCGGACCGCGCGGCTTCTGGCGAACCTCTCCTGCTGCGCGGGATGGCGTGTCGGCAGCGTTCGGCCTGTCGCTGGCGATCGGCCCGAGCCGCTCCAGTCGCAGCCGGAACACGCGCGAGCCACCGCCCGAGCCGCCACGCGATATTACGGGAAATGCGGCGGAGGTCGTCCGCAGCGCTCTGGGGGTGCTCGGTACACCGTACGTCTGGGGCGGAACCGCAGCGAATGGTTTCGATTGCTCGGGGCTCGTGCAATGGGCCTACCAACAACACGGCATTCGCTTGCCGAGGATGAGTCGAGATCAGGCCAGCGCGGGTGCGCTGGTCACACCGGTGCTCGAAGCGCTGCATCCCGGCGACATTCTCCTTTTCTCGGCCCAACCCGGTGGCGGCGTGACCCATGTCGGCATGTACGTCGGGGAGCAGACGTTCATTCACAGCTCGAATGACGGCGTGAAGCTCTCCAGGCTCGTCGCGCAGGATCCCGACGGGCAGTGGTGGGTGACGCGATGGGTGGGCGTGCGGCGCATAGTTCAATGACACGTTACACGTCGGCACGTCTGCACGTCGGCACGCTAGTTCGTGCCGTCGTGCCGACGTGCATTTTTTTGGCATTCGGGTGCGGTGCCTCACGCGTTCCTCCCACGCTGCGCGGCTACGACATTCTCGTCCAAGGCCAGGATTCCCAAAGCGTCGAGCTCGCCCGAGCGATGAAGGGACTTGGCTACCACGTGCGGCAGAACGTGAAGGGAGGCAGTCGCCCCACGGCCGCCCTCATCCATTTCCTGTATGCCGAGCCGGGGCCCGTGCAGTCGACCTGGTTCCATCTCCGCCTTGCGGATACGCGTTCGGGGGTCATCGTCGGCGTGGCATCGATACAGCTCGATTCCGCGCTCAACACGCCCCGCGCCCGGGCTGTCGCCGCCGTCCAATCCATCTCGGCTCCATAGCCCTGTCTTTCAGAGCCCTTGACAGGGCGGTGCACTCCCGGTGAGATTCCCCCCGTCGTCCCTTAGCACTCACCATCTGCGAGTGCTAACGACTTATCAATTCAAAGAGTTACGGAGGTTCAGGGTATCATGCCAACGGCAACCAAGACGACCCCGAAGTACAAGGTCTATCCGCTGGCCGATCGCGTAGCGATCCGGCCGATGGAGGAGACCGAGACGATGAAGGGTGGGCTGTACATCCCCGACACGGCCAAAGAGAAGCCGATCCAGGGCGAAATCATCGCCGTGGGGCCCGGCCGCCGGGAGAAGGGCGAGACGATCCCGATGGAGCTCAAAGTCGGGGACCGCGTCATCTACGGGAAGTACAGCGGCACGCAGGTCGAGTTGGACAACGAAGAGATCATCCTGATCAAAGAAGCCGACGTCATCGCGAAGCTCGCGTAAGCAGCCTCTAGAGAGGAAGAACAGACATGGCAGCCAAGTATCTGGAGTTCAGCACGGAGGCCCGCGCCAAGCTCAAGCGGGGCGTGGACCAGTTGGCCGATGCGGTGAAGGTGACGCTCGGCCCCAAGGGCCGGAATGTCGTCATCGACAAGAAGTTCGGCAGCCCGACCGTCACCAAGGACGGCGTGACTGTCGCGAAGGAAGTCGAGCTCGACGATGAGATCGAGAACATGGGCGCGCAGATGGTGAAGGAGGTGGCGACCAAGACCTCGGACCTCGCGGGCGACGGCACCACCACGGCGACCGTGCTCGCACAGGCGATCTACCGCGAAGGCCTGAAGTCGGTCACGGCCGGTGCCAATCCGATGGCGTTGAAGCGCGGCATCGAGAGCGCTGTCGAGACCGTCGTGGCTGAGCTGAAGAAGATTTCGGTCCCCACCTCGGGCCGCAAGGACATCAAGCAGGTCGCCACGATTTCTGCTAACGGCGACGCTGAAATCGGCGACAAGATCGCCGACGCGATGGATAAGGTAGGCAAGGACGGCGTGATCACGGTCGAGGAAGCCAAGAGTCTCGAGACCACGCTGGAAACCGTGGATGGCATGCAGTTCGACCGCGGCTACCTCTCGCCTTACTTCATCACAGATCCCGAAAAGATGGAATGCACGCTCGAGGACGCCTACACCCTCATTTACGACAAGAAAATCTCGACGATGAAGGACCTCCTGCCCGTGCTCGAGAAGGTGGCACAGTCAGGGCGGCCGATGCTGATCGTCGCCGAGGACATCGAGGGTGAGGCGCTGGCAACGCTCGTCGTCAACAAGCTCCGTGGCACGTTGAAGATCTGCGCCGTCAAGGCGCCGGGCTTCGGGGATCGCCGCAAGGAGATGCTGCGCGACATCGCCATTCTGACCGGTGGCCAGGTCATTTCGGAAGAGCTGGGTCTCAAGCTCGAGAACACCACGCTCAACGATCTCGGCCGCGCCAAGCGCATCATCGTGGACAAGGACAACACCACGCTCGTGGACGGCAAGGGCAAGGACGATCAGATCGAAGGCCGCAAGGCGGAGATCAAGGCCCAGATCGAGAAGTCGACGTCGGATTACGACAAGGAGAAGCTGCAGGAGCGGCTGGCGAAGCTCGCCGGCGGCGTGGCCGTGCTGAACGTCGGCGCGGCGACCGAGACCGAGATGAAGGAAAAGAAGGCTCGTGTCGAGGACGCGTTGCATGCTACCCGCGCGGCGGTCGAGGAAGGCATCGTGCCGGGCGGTGGTGTCTCGCTGCTGTGGTGTCAGAAGTCGCTCGACAAGGCCAAGGGTCACGATGAGGATGAGAAGACCGGCATCGAGATCGTGCGCCGGGCCCTCGAGGAGCCGATCCGGACGATCGCGCAAAACGCTGGTGCCGAAGGCGCCATCGTCGTCGGGAAAGTGAAGGAATCGAAGGACAGGAACTTCGGCTACAACGCCCAGACCGATAAGTTCGAGGACCTCGTGGCGTCGGGCGTCATCGATCCGACCAAGGTCACCCGGACGGCGCTGCAGAACGCCGCGTCGATCGCGGGTCTCCTCCTCACGACGGAATGCGTCGTGGTGGAGAAGAAGGAGAAGGATAAGGCCCCGCCGATGCCGGGTGGCGGCGGTATGGGTGGGATGTACTAAGCGACGCTGGAGAACGTAGGACGGGCCCTGGGGAGCGATCTCCGGGGCCCTTGCTTTTTGCAACAGTGAGCTTCGGCACTGGAGGCAAGCACTATCTTGGGAAGCCCATGACCGCCACCCCTGGCCAGGCTCCCACGCCCCAGCCGCTCGAACGGAGCGCCCTCACCAGGGAGTTGGCCGACTTCCTTATTGAGCTTTCCATAGCCCTCCACAAGCACGCCATGTACCCGCAGGGCCACCCCTCGCTGGACCCCGCGGCGGCCGGCGTGACGCGGCGTGCGGAGCATCTGCTCGAGCAGCGGACGACTCTGGCGTTGGGCGTCGCGCGCCAGCAGCTCGTGATCGAGGGCGTCGCGACCGATCCCAAGAACCCATTGCTCGCCGAGCTCGCCGGCCGGTTGCACCGCCATCACCTCGGCGCCGTCACCTTCCACCGCGGCTTGCGTGTGACCGAGGTAGTGGATCTGCTGCGCACGCTTGCCGTCGATGCGGACCGGAGTGGCCAGCCGCTCGGGCTCGGACCGGCGGAGCAGCTGCGCTCGTGGGATCACGTGCGCTTGCACCGGGTGACCTACGAGAAGTTGGAGTTGCTGCACGAGGATCAACCTTCTGCGGATGAGAAGGCGCCGAAGGAGGGTGGTTTGCGCAGTGCGCAGCTCTGGGTCGGCCTGGCGCGAGCGGCTCTCACTGCCGAAGCGATCGACGACGCCGCCGCAGCGCCGCCGACGGAGCCGGCCGCGATCGCGAAAGCGATCGACGAGCATCCTCAGAGCGCGGCCTACGATCAGGTCATCGTCGGATACCTGCTGCAAATCGCTGATGAGTTGAAAAACGCGGGCGGCGCCGAGGCGATGGCGCTGCGGCGGCGGACGTCGAAGCTCGTCGGTGCCCTCCAGCCGAGCACGCTGCGGCGGCTCGTCGAAATGGGCGGCGACAACGCCCAGCGCTTCCAGTTCGCGATCAATGCGACGCACGGCCTCGCCGTCGACGCGGTACTCGACATCGTGCGCGCGATGGCCGACGCCGTTCACAAGACCGTTTCGGATCCGCTCGTGAGAATGTTGTCCAAGCTGGCGCAGCATGCGGAGCAGGGACCGACGGACGCGCGGCTCCAGGCCGACGAGGCGCTGCGCGACCAGGTGCGCGATCTGCTGCGGGGCTGGTCGCTCGAGGATCCCAATCCCGAGGCGTATGGACAGGCGCTCCAGAAGATGGCCGCGGCTGCGCCGGACACTGCGTCGCACGGCCAGGCCAAGCACGTTGCCGAACCGCTGCGGATCGTGCAGACGGCGGTCGAGACGGGCGTCATGGGAGTCGGCGCCTGGCGCGCGGTCGAACGGCTGGTCGCCGCACATCACGTGGGTGAGCTGGTCGACATGCTCGACGAGTCGCCCGACGCATCGCGCGCGCCGGTGCGCGGCGACATCGCTCCGCTGTGGACCCGGGTGACCTCCCCCGACGTGGTGCGGCAGCTCGCGAACACCGAGCCACCCGACTTCGTGACGCTCGACCGCGTATTGTCGCGGCTGCCGGTCGATGCGTTCGAGCCGCTGCTCGATTTGCTGGGCGCCTCGGAGTCCCGCACCACCCGCCGTGGATTGCTCGATCGGTTGACGCGCGCGCCGCGCGAGCTGGGACCGATCATCGCAGCGCGGCTGTCGGGCGACATCCCGTGGTATGTCACGCGCAACCTGCTGCTCATCCTCGACGGCTTACCGGAAGTGCCCCGGGGCTTCTCGACCGCGGCGTTCATCGCGCATGAGGACGCGCGGGTTCGACGGGAGGCGTTCAAGGTCGCGCTCAAGGTGCCCGCCGAGCGCGACCGCGCGCTGCTCGGTGCTCTGCGTGATGCCGATCCACGCACCGTGCGACTGGCGCTTACCGCCGCGCTCGACGACTGCCCTCCGCCGGCGCTGCCGCCGATCGTCCAGCTCGTCCACTCCGCGTCGGTCACCTCCGAGCTCCGCGTGCTCGCCATCAAGGTCCTCGGACGCGTGGGAAACACCGCGGCCTTGAACGCGCTGCTCGAGCTCGTTGATGGCGGGACGAGCTGGCTCGGCCGTCAGCGGCTCGCCAATCGGTCCATCGAGTTTCTTGCCGCGCTGATGGCGCTCGCTGCCGGCTGGCACAACGACGTCCGTGTGACCGCACTGCTCGCGCTCGCGGCCTCGTCTAGCGATCCGGACATCCGCAACGCGGCCCTGGCAGGCAAAGGCACGCGCGGCGGCGGCGCGCTGAAGCGATGAGCGGCGATCCCGCCAAATTCCTCAACGCGTTCGCGCAGGCGCTTGCCGCCATGGCGCTGTACCGCGACGAGCATCCCGCGCGGGTGCGGGCGGTCGACGTCGCGTACCAGCAGGTGCGGGACCTGCAATCGGACACCCCGCGCCCGCTGTTCACGTTTCTCGGCGACGAAGTCGTGTTCGGGCGCCTGCCGTTGCGGGAGCTCAAGGCATGGGACTGGGGCAAGCGGCTGGCCCAGGCGGGGATTCAACGCCTCGAGTTCGATGATCAGGTGGACCGCGACGACTTCGAGGGTTTTCTCGAAGAAGTGCTCGCCCGTCTCACCCTGTCGGCGATCAGCACCGAGGCCCGGCAGATGCGCCACAGCAACATTCGCTTCGGCGCCGTCGGACTGAAGGGCGAGACCGACATCGCGGCCGAGCCGCTGCCCACGGCCACCATCAGCTTCTCGCTCGGTGAGGAGGTCGATACGGTCCGCTGGCTGCAGCGCGAGGTGCAGAACGGCGCCGAGGTGCACCTCGCGGAGGCGGAGGCCGTCGTGCGCTCGCTCGCGGTCGCGATGCACGGCGACCGGCAGATCATGTTGCCACTGCTGCAGCTCAAGGAATTCGATCAGTACACCACCACGCACTCGCTGAATGTCTCGGTGCTCGCCATGGCGCTGGCGGAGTTCCTCGGCCTGTCGGCGAACGACGTGCGCGCGTTCGGGATTTCAGGGCTGCTGCACGACATTGGCAAGGTCAAGATTCCGCTCGAGGTCCTGACCAAGCCCGGGAAGCTCACCGACGAGGAGCGCACGCTCATGAACGAACACCCCGTGGCGGGCGCGCGGATGCTGCTCGCGGTGGATGAGGATCTCGACCTCGCGGTGGTCGTCGCGTACGAGCACCACATCATGATCAACGGCGGCGGTTATCCGCCGCTGCATTACGCCCGCGACTGTCATCAGGCGAGCAAGCTCGTGCACGTGTGCGACGTCTACGACGCGCTGCGGACACGGCGCCCGTACCGCGAAGCGTGGTCCTTTGAAAAGACGCTTGGTTATCTGGGAGAGCGCGGCGGCTTGGAGTTCGATCCGGAGCTGTGCACCGCGTTTACGCGCATGATGCGGCAATGGGAAGGTCAGGTGACGGTGCTCACAAACGATGGCTCGCTGGTTGCGCCCGCTGCCGATTCGCCTCACGCCTGACTAAGATTGGGTCCATGGCGCGGCTGTGGACCTGTACGGCAATGACGCTCGTCGCGGCGCAGTCGCCGGTGAAGCTCACCGGCGACTGGCAGGCGCGCTCCGGCGACGAAATCCACCACATCATGGTGCGCAGCGACAGCTCGGCGCAGTTTGGCTCCGACCTCGCACGCTGGCGCGTGGTGGGGGACAGTCTCTGGATTACGCTGGGCGATGGCGTGTGGCAGGTATACGGGATGAAACTGTCCGGCGAGAAGCTGACGATCAGCGGCGGCGATCTGGAGAAACCGGTCACCCTGAAGCGCGTCGGCCCGGCAACGGCGCGTCCTGACTCGCTCGCGATCCCTGATGCGCCGGCCGCGAATCAGCGGGCGTGGTGAGGCCTATTTCAGTTCAGTAGCCGCCGCCAGCCGCCAACCCACCTCTTTCTTCTCAAACCGCATCGCGAAGCGCCGCCGATCGACGCGCAGGGCTCCACCGCGTGCCGGCACATACTGGAACGTTGCGCGCACGTTTCCGTTCGCGGTGTTGCCCTGCGCCTTCAGATCTTCGACGGTCAACTTTGCCGTGATCTGATTCCACTCCCGGAAGAACTGCTCCCACCCTTTCCGCTCCTCCTCAGTCAGACCGGGATAGAGGACTTTGATGTTGGCGATGCGTCGGCTCGCCAGGGCGCGTGCCAGATCGGACAAGAGGGCGTCGATGGCGCCCGGCGTGTCCGGCGGCTGCATGCTCGGCGGCGCGATGCCGGCATCGATGCCGATCTGCTCCGCGCTCTGCGCAGCGACTTTGGCGAGGGTGAAGTCTTGCTCACGGTACAGCGATTCGGCGCGCGCCAGGATGATTTCCGCGTCCGCCGCGGCGCGACCGGTCGGAATCGCCTGCACGACGGGGGTCACCCGCTGCACCATCTTTTGCGCTTCGCGATCCATCACGCGCGCTTCATCCCGCGCGCGCGTGTATTGCCGCGCTGCCTCGACATACCCGCCCAGGGCGCGGGACTGATCGCTGGCACGCAGCGCCTGGTCGGAAGCCTCGAACATCGTCTCGCCGAGGATCCAGCCGGGAACGTTGTTTTTCCTTGCTCCGGCAGAGACGGCGCGATCGTGCGCCGCGAGTGCCGAGTCGCGTCGCGCCGTGACCGCCAGCGAGACGGGTGCGGCGTCGGGAGCGGCGGGTGGGGGAGCCACGAGACCCGTCGCGGGCGCCGGCGCTGCGGCCGCCGGCGGCGCCACCGCGACGCCGTTCGCGTCGGGCGCCGGCTGGCTCGGCGCGTACATCAGCAAGATGACGACGGCGGCGAGTGCGCCCAGCACCCCCAGACGCCACTTCATCGGTGCATGGGTGATGAGCTTCAGCAGGGGCTTCGGGAGCGGCGTCCACCGTCCCAGCGGTTGAGTCGCCTCGTCGTCTGCGCCCGAGAGCGCCGAGCGAATTCCCTGTAACGACGCCAGCATCTGGCCGGCGGATTCGTAGCGCTCGTGCGGGACCTTGTTCATCGCCTTCGCGACGACGCGCTCGAGCGCCGCCGGAATGGACGGCGCGACGGTTCGCAGGGGACGCGGCTCGGTGGTGAGGACCTGATAGAGCACGCCGTGCACCGACTCCGCCTCGAATGGCCGCTGATAGCACAACAGCTCATAGAGCAGGCATCCGACGGAGAAGACGTCGGTCGCCGCCGTGATCGCGCCGTTGGTGATCTGCTCGGGGGCCATGTACGTCGGCGTGCCGATGATCGCGCCGGAGCCCGTCGCATCGGCTTTCTGCAGGCGCGCGATGCCGAAGTCCATGATCTTCACGCGGCCGTCCGGCATCACGCGCACGTTCGACGGTTTCACATCGCGGTGGATGACGCCGCGTTGGTGGGCGAAGTGGAGCCCGGCCAGCACCTCGATCGTGATGTCGAGCTTGCGTTCCAGCGCGAGCGGATCGCGCAGCGCGATCAGGTCCGAGAGATCGCGCCCTTCAACCAGCTCCATCGCGATGAAGAGCTGGCCTTCGGATTCGCCGAGGTCGTACACGGTGACGATGTTGGCGTGCTGGAGCGCGCCGGCGGCGCGCGCTTCGCGGACGAAGCGCTCCTGCATGTCCTTGGTCTTCCGGAAGCTCGAGCTCAGCAGCTTCAACGCCACGTAGCGCCGCAGCTCGGTGTCATAGGCTTTCCACACGATGCCCATGGCGCCTTCGCCGAGCAGCTGGTGGAGCTCGTACTTACCGAGCCGCCGGTAGCGCTGCTGCGCGTCGCTCACTGAGTCAGCCAGTCGTACGCGCGGGTCAGGTAGGATTTCACCGAATCGCTCACTTCCACGTGGCGCCGTGGAAAGACGCGTTCGACCACCGAGAGAAACTTCTCCTGCGTCATCCGCTCGGATGCAGAGCCTCCCCAGGCGAAGGGCGCGACGTATTTGGGTGCTCGGACACCATCGAAGACGCTGGCACCTGCACCGACGACGGCACCCGCGGGAAGCAGGGTCCCGATGGCCGTCTTGGCGTGGTCGCCGACTAGACTACCCAGAAACTGCTGTCCTGTTTCCAACGTCGCCCCCGCCACCTCCAGCCGCACGGGCCCGTACGTGTTCTTCAGATTCGACGTGATGGTCCCGGCCCCGAGATTGACCCACCGTCCCAGCACCGAATGGCCCACGAAGCCGTCGTGGGACTTGTTGGTGTAGCCGAGGATAACCGTGGTCGACAGCTCGCCCCGGACGACGCACCAGGGGCCGATGGCGGAGATGCGGATGGGGCCGCCCACCAGGCGGGTATTGGCGCCCACCCAGACGGGGCCCTCGAGACGGGTGCCGTTGCGCACCTCGACGCCGCTCTCGAGCACGACCGGGCCATTGCGGGTGTCGAAGATGACGCCCGGTTCGATCGCCGCCTCGCGCAGCGCGATCCACGCCGGGTCGCCGAGTACCGTGCTTCCGGTGGGGACGGCATCGGAATCACCGAGCAGCTTGAGGACGTCTTCGCGCAGCAACTGCTCGAGACATCCGATCAGGTCGTACACGCCGCGCAGGAGCACACCCTCGACACTGACCGCCTGGGCGTTCGAGAGCGGGCCGTTCCAGGTAGTCCCCGCCGGCACCGACCAGCCGACGGTGATGCCTGCGTGCGTCAGCCGCGCCGGCGCGTCGGGCAGCGGGCCGGCCAGGCCGCGCGGCGCGAACGTCGATGAACCGATCACCGCCGGCCCGCTGACGGGGCGGCGCGCTTCGACGCGTGGCACACCGGGCTCGGGAAACCCGGCGAGATGGGGGAGCGCGAAGATTGCCGTGGCTTCCGTTCCGACGAATGTCTCCCAGCGCTCGCGCACGAGATGAGCGCCGGCGCGCAGCTCGCACAGTGGCCGGACGCCGGCGAACGGCGCCCATGCCGGCCCCGGATCCGGATCGAGGAGATACAACGCGAGAGTGCCCGGTGCCGTAGCGCTCATAGGCGTTGTACCATCGCTTTGAGCATCTCGGCCTGTCCCGTGGGCATCACGAGCGTGTGGCCATTGGCGCGGACGACGACGGTATTCTTCACGCCCGCGACCGCGATATGGTCGTCCTCGGCCCACACGACGGAATTGCGCACGTCCTCGCCGACCGTGACGTTGCCGACGATCACATTGCCATGCGCGTCGAGGTTGCGAATGCGCAGCAGGGCATCCCAGGAGCCGATGTCGTCCCAGGGAAACGTGCCTCGCACCACGGCGAGCCGGGTCGTGCGCTCCAGCACGGCGACATCGACGGCGACGGGTTTGACGGCCGAGAAGAATCGCTCGGCATCACCGCTCGTGAGCGCCGGCCAGCCCGCGGCGAGCTCTTTGGCATAGGCCGCCGTCTCGCCCAGAAACCGCGCGACACCCCAGGCAAACAGCCCGCTGTTCCAGAGCGCGCCGCGCTGGCGCAGCAAGGCGGCCCGCGTGGGACTCGGTTTTTCGATGAACCGCTTCACTTTATACGCCTCGCCGCTCGGTTTCCCCGGCACGATGTACCCGTAGCCGGTCTCGTTGCGCGTGGGTTTCACCCCGACGGTGACCAACACATCCTGCTCGGCGGCGACGGCGAGGGCGTTGGACGCGGCGGCGCGGAACGCGACGTCGTCTCCGACCGCCCAGTCGGCGTGCAAGGAGAGCATCTGGCCGCTGGGGTCCTGCTTGGACACCCAATTCGCCGCCCAGGCGAGGGCGGGCGCGGTCGAGGCAGCCCGTGGCTCGGCGAAAATGTTCTGCTTGGGCACCGCCGGCACCGTCGTCGCGACGGCATCGACCAGCGCTGGACCGGTCAACACCAGGATACGCTCGGGGGGCACCAGCCCGCGCAGCCGCCCGACGGCCTGCGCGAGCAGCGGGCGATCGCCCGTCAGCGCCAGCAGCTGCTTGGGCCGCTCCGGTGTCGACAGCGGCCAGAAACGCGTCCCCGCGCCGCCGGCGAGAATCGCCGCCCACGTGCTCATCGCGGCTCACCTCGTTGGTCTGCGGCATCGCCGAACATCACGGCGATGCGGTGGCTGAGCTTCGTGGGGCTGAACGGCTTGGTGACCAGCGCGGCGCCGAGCCGGCGCGCTTCGCGCAGGATCCGATCCTCTCCTTCCGCCGTGATGACGAGGACCGGCATGCGCGCGGTGCCACCATGCTGGCGGAGGTCGCGGAGCAGATCGAGCCCCGAGCCGTCAGGAAGATGCAGATCGAGTAGCAGTCCGTCGGTCGCCGGGGTGGCGCGTAACGCGGTGCGCGCTTCGTCGAGCGTCCGCGCGAAGGTTACGCGATAGCCGAGCTGTTCGAGAAACGGACGCAGCACGAGCCCGATGAATGGCTCGTCATCCACTACGAGGATATGTCGCGCGGATGTGTTGGGGGTCACCGGCAGACCTCCGCCTAGAGCAGGCCGGCGATGGCCGTGCGGTGGCGGCGGAGATCGAACAGTAGGGCGCCAACGTTCGTCGCGGGCTGCACCAGCACGACCAGCAGCGCGTCGGCGTGCAGGACGGCGACCACCGCGATGCCGCGGCTGAACTCGAGCACGGCCGTGGTGAAGTCGCCCCGCCCGCCCGCGTCGCCGAACTGCGCCATGTGTTTGAGGGCTGTGGGGAGCAGGGCCGCCACGCTGTCGGCGTCGACGCCGTTTGCAACACGGGAATCGATCGGCAGCCCATCGCGGCCCACCACCACTACCGCGTCCACGCCGCTCGAGCGGCTGAGCGCTTCGACCACGTCGCGGATCGTCGCCATACGGGCGCCAACGTAGGTTTTGGGATAATCGAAGTCAAGCAGCCACTGTGGGTTGACCCACTCGAACGCCGCCCTGTAACTTGTCCAACACTTCCATGCGATCTCCGCGCATTCTCAGTGCCGCTGTGGCAGCCGCCCTTGTCGCGGCGTGCGGGCCCGACCTCACCGGCCTGCTCCCGGCGTCCTTTCCCAATCGGACGGACACCGTCTCGGTGTACGCGTTGACGGGGACACCGGTCTCGACCCCGTCCGCGTACTGGATCCTTACGCGCCAGGTCGTGCGGACCGATCAGAACTCGTCGTTCGATTTCGGGTTCGACATCGATTCGAGTGGTCACGCGCTGATCATGCCTACGGGGGCCATGAAGCTGGGGCGGCAGTCGGGCGCGCAGGTCACCGCCACCCTGTTTGACTCGGTGAAGACGGCGCCGTCGAGTGGCTATCAGGTCGACAGCGCGGTGGTGCTGAGCGTGAATTCGGTTGCGATCATGCACTCCCGCGCGGCCCAATGCTCGTCGGATCTGTCGCCGGTTCACAATTACTTCGCCAAGCTGCACGTACTGGCTATCGACACGACATCCGGTCCCAATGGGCGCCGGATCGATTTGGAAATCCTCACCGACATCAACTGCGGCTATCGCGGGCTCGAACCCGGCCTGCCGAAGCATTAACACGTGATCGACCTGAAGTCGTTACGCGCCTCGCCCGGTCAGGTGCGAGCGGCGCTCGCCCGTCGCGGTGATGCGGCGCTGACACGCCTGCTCGACGAGATCGAAGCGCTCGACATGAAGCGGCGCACGCTGACCGCACAACTCGACACGCTGAAAGCGGAGCGCAACGACGCGGCCAAGGTCGACGCGCTCGCCGCGAAATCGCAGGGCGGGTTGCCCGCCGCGGTCGTCGCCGACCGCCGCAAGCTCGGCGAGCGGATCACCATTCTCGAATCGGAGCTGCGGCAAATCGAAACGACGCTCGAGGCGAAGGCGCTATTCGTGCCGAATCCGCCGCTGCCGGACGTTCCCGATGAGCAAACGATGCTGCGGAGCTGGGGCACGCCCGCGCCCAAGGGTGGCAAGCCGCACTGGGAGATCGCTGCGCAGCTCGACATCCTCGACTTGCCCGCGGGCGCCAAGCTCTCGGGGTCAGGATTCCCGGTCCTGCGGGGAATGGGAGCTCGGCTCGCGCGCGCGTTGATCAACTTCATGATCGACCTGCACACCCGAGAACACGGGTACATCGAGATCGAGCCGCCGTTGCTGGTGCGGCGCGACGTGATGACCGGGACCGGTCAGCTGCCCAAGTTCGAAGACGACGTCTATCGCACCACCGACGATCTCTTTTTGATCCCGACGGCGGAAGTTCCGGTCACGAACCTGCACCGCGACGAGATCATCGATCGGCCGTTGCCGCTCGGATACGTAGCCTACACGCCGTGCTTCCGGCGCGAGGCCGGCGCGGCGGGGAAGGACACGCGCGGATTACTGCGCGTCCATCAGTTCGACAAGGTCGAGCTGGTGCGGTTTTGCCGCGCGGCCGATTCGCCCGCGGAGCACGAGAAGCTCACCGGCCACGCGGAAGAGGTGCTGCGGCGACTGGAGCTGCCGTACCACGTGGTGGTACTGCCGGCCAACGACTTCGGATTCGCCGCCGCCAAGACCTATGATCTCGAGGCGTGGGCGCCTGGCGTGGGCCAGTGGCTCGAAGTCTCGAGCTCCAGCACGTTCACCGATTTTCAGGCGCGCCGCGCCAATATTCGCTGCCGGCCGCGGCCGGGGGAGAAGCCGGAGTTCGTGCACACGCTCAACGCTTCCGGCGTCGCGCTGCCCCGCACCATCGCGGCGTTGCTCGAGACGCATCAGCAACCCGACGGCTCGGTGATCCTGCCGCCGGCGTTGGTGCCGTATGTCGGCACTGACCGGCTTGCCTAGGGGAGCGTTGCGCCGCGCGGGCCCGCCCGCGCTCATCGCGACCGCGCTGCTGTTCGGCGTGCTTTCCGTCGGCTACGCGTGGATCGTCGCCCGCCACCTCCGCACGGACGCGCGCGAGACGAGCCGCTTGCTGGGGCACGTCTTTGCCGGCCTGAATGATCCTCGCGAGGGCGCGGCGGCCGACGCCCTGCTCGCGCTCGCCGATCAAGTGCGGCACCTCGGCATCCCGATCGCCGTGACCGACGCCAACGGCCGGATCACCGCGCTCGACAACGCGCCGTTCGGTCCCGGCGCGAGCGAGGCACAGCAGCGGGAGTGGATCGTCGAGCTCGACCGTATCAACGAGCCGCTCATCCAGCCGGGCGTGGGAACGATTCACTACGGCGCGCTGCCGGCAGCGCGCGCCTTCACGGGGCTCGCGGTCCTGCAGGGCATGATGTTCCTCTGTCTCATTCTCCTCGCGGTGTGGGCAATGCGCGAGCGCGTCAGCGCGGCGCGCGACCGGTTGTGGGTGGCCATGGCGCGCGAGTCAGCGCACCAGCTCGGCACACCGCTCATGAGTCTCACGGGGTGGATTGATTACCTGCGGGAGAATCCCGGTACGCCCGGTAGCGAGCTGGTTCCCCATCTTGAAGCGGATGCGGAACGACTCGAGCGTGTCGCCAAGCGGTTCGAGCGCATCGGCAGGCCGGCGCGACGCGAACCGGTCGGCCTCGGCACCATCGCCGAGCGCGTCGTGGCGTATTTCCAGCCACGCCTCCCGACTCTCGCCCACCCGGTCACCATGACGCTCACGTCGCGGGGAACGGGACCGACCGCGACGGGGGACCCGGTGCTGATCGAATGGGCTCTCGAAGTCGTCGTCAAGAATGCGGTGGACGCCTTGAGCGGGCGCGGCGGGCGGATCGAGGTCGAGGTCGAAGCCAGCGATGCGGTCGGGCGGGTGAGCGTGCGCGACGACGGTCCCGGCGTCGCTGCGCACCTGCAAACCCAGCTGTTCGAGCCGGGTGTGTCCAGCAAAACCGGCGGCTGGGGCATGGGCCTCGCGCTGGCCCGCCGCATCGTGGAGCAGCAGCACGGGGGGCGCGTTTTCTATCGCCCCGCAGAGCAGGGGGGGGGCACGGGGTCACTGTTTGTGCTCGAGTTTCCGCTCGGTTCATGAGTTCGGGTTCGGATGTGCAGGCTAAAGCCACCCTCCCCCTGAACGCCGCCCAGCGCGAGGCCGTCGAGTACCCAGAAGGGCCACTCCTCGTGCTCGCCGGGGCGGGGTCGGGCAAAACCCGCGTCCTCACTGCGCGCATCGCCAACCTCATTACGCAACACGGTATTGCTGCGCAGCGCATTTTCGCCGTCACCTTCACGAACAAGGCCGCAGGCGAGATGCGCACGCGCGTCGGCCAGCTGCTGGGGAGCGATCCGCGTGGCTTGTGGATCGGCACGTTCCATTCGCTGTCCGCGCGGCTGTTGCGCCGCGAGGCGCCGCTGCTTGGCTTCGGGCCGAACTTCACGATCTACGACGCCGACGACTCGGAGGCGCTCGTCAAACGCCTGCTCGAGGCGAAGCAGCTCTCTCCCAAGGCATATCCGCCGCGCGCCGTGCACGGCGTCATCTCGGGCGCCAAGAATCGGATGATCCTGCCTGAGGAGCTGGGGGCTCAGGCCGACACGCCCCTCGTGCGGGTCGCCGCGGACATCTACGCGTCGCTCGTCCCGGCCTTGAAGCAGGCCAATGCGATGGACTTCGACG
Source organism: Gemmatimonadales bacterium (assembly GCA_035943355.1). Lineage (GTDB taxonomy): Bacteria > Gemmatimonadota > Gemmatimonadetes > Gemmatimonadales > GWC2-71-9 > 20CM-2-65-7. Next base: position 19,901 of record DASZCG010000210.1, on the reverse strand, counting down.
ATCTGCTGCTGCATCCGCTCGCGCTGTTCCGCGATCATCCCGAGCGCCTGGCGTACTGGCAGGACCGATTCCAGCACGTGCTGGTCGACGAATTCCAGGACACGAATGCCGCCCAGTACCTCCTCGTGAAGCAGCTCGCTCGGCGTCATCGCAATCTCTGCGTAGTGGGCGACGACGATCAGGCGATATACGGCTGGCGGGGTGCCGACGTGCGGCACATGCTGACGTTTCAAAACGATTTTCCGGGCGCCAAGCTCGTGCGCTTGGAGCAGAACTACCGCTCCACCCAGGTTATCCTGGACGCGGCGAACGGCATCATCGCGGAGAACAAGACCCGCCTTGGTAAGACGCTCTTCACGGAAAAGAAGGGGGGCACCCCGGTCATCCTGCTCTCGGCCGCCGACGAGCGCGACGAGGCTGAATGGCTGGCGAACGAGTACGCTCGCCGTGCCGCTGACGGCGATGTGCCCTACGACGAAATGGCCATTCTCTATCGGACCAATGCCCAGTCGCGTCCGCTGGAAGAGGCGTTTCGCTTCCGCGGCATTCCTTACCGGCTGATCGGCGCGATCAGCTTCTACGAGCGCCGGGAAGTGAAGGATCTGCTGGCCTATCTGCGGCTGGTGGCCAATCCCGCCGATGACGAGGCCTTTCTCCGCGTGGTCAATACGCCACGACGCGGTATCGGTGAGGCATCGCTGGCCGTCCTGGGGCGGGCAGCGACGGCGTGGCAGAAGCCCCTGCTCGAGACCGCGCGCGCCGCCGATCGCGTAAGTGACCTGCGGCCCAACGTGCGCCAGGCCCTCACCGGCGTTGCCGAGCTGCTGGCCCGGCTGCGGGAGGCGGCGGGGCAGGCGGATCCAGCCACCGCTCTGGAGACCGTGCTCGCGACCACCGGGTACGAGCAGCATCTCGCCGAAGAGGGCGCCGAGGGGATGGAGCGCCTCGAGAACGTGCGAGAGCTGGTGGCCGGCGCGGCCGCGTGGGCGGAGGTGCAGGACCCGGAGTCGCTGGAGACGCTGACCGGCAGCCCCATCGAGCGCTACCTCACCCAGGCCGCGCTGCTCACGCCGGCGGACGAGGATCGGGACGTTCCCGGCGTCACGCTGCTGACGGCTCACATGGCGAAGGGACTCGAATGGCCCATCGTGACGCTCGCCGGGTTGGAGGATGGGTTGTTCCCGCTGAGTCGCGCGGCGGATGATCCGGGTGGCGTCGAAGAGGAGCGACGATTGTGTTATGTGGGTCTCACGCGCGCCCGAGAAAGGTTGTATCTCTCATGGGCGCGCACGCGTTATCGCAACGGCCGGCTGGAGCTCGCCGAGCCGTCGCGCTTCCTCGATGCATTGCCACCGCACCTGGTCGAGGAACGGAGTACGACGCCGTCGTGGCAGCCCACGATGCGGCCGCCACAGCCGCCGCGGCCGCGCGGCGCGGCGGCGCGACGCTTGCCGGCGGATCTCGGATTTCCGGAAGACGTCTCGCAGGACGCGCCGCGCTACGTGAAGGGCGAACGCGTGCGCCACCGGAAATTCGGCGGCGGCATCGTGCGCGCGGTGTCGGGTGAGGGGCGCGACCTGCGCGTCAGTGTGGACTTCGACGATCCCGACATCGGCACCAAGCAGCTGCTCGCCGCCTACGCGGGCCTCGAGCGTGATTGGGAAGGAGACAGTGCATGAGTGTGACGCGGGACGACGTGCTCCGCATCGCGCGGCTCGCGGAGCTGGACGTGGATGAAGAGACGCTGCCGGAGTTGTCGGATCAGATGTCGCGCATTCTCGATTACGTCGCGCAGCTCAGCGCGGTGCCGGCGAACGGGACCGTGAAGGTGTTCGTCCCCGGTCCCGACGCGATTCGCTTCCGCGCCGATGAAGTGAATCCGTGGCCCCTGGCGTTCGGTCCCGCAGAATTCGCGCCCGCGTTCAAAGAGGGATTCTTCGTCGTCCCACGGCTGGATCAATTCGAGTGAGCGACGCCAAAGCCATCGCGGACCGCCTGACGAAGGTCAGGCGCCTCAACGCGCTGCTCACTCCTGTCAAAGATCTCCGCAAGTCGCTTACCGCACAGGCCGCCGCTGCGCGTCCGACCGGCGTCCTGTACGGCATGCCGGTCGCTGTGAAGGACAACATCTGTACGCTGGAATTCACGACGAGCTGCGGTTCCCGCATTCTCGAAGGTTACCGCTCGCCGTACGAAGCGACTGCCGTCGCGAAGCTCAAGGCGGCGGGCGCGTTGATCGTGGGCAAGACGAACTGCGACGAATTCGCCATGGGCTCATCCACGGAGCATTCGGCGTACGGGCGCGTGATCCATCCGCTCGACAAGACGCGCGTGCCCGGCGGGTCGTCGGGCGGCTCGGCGGCGCTCGTGGGCTCCGGCGCCATTCCCGCGGCGCTGGGGTCGGAAACGGGTGGCTCAGTGCGGCAACCGGCGTCGTTCTGCGGCGTCGTCGGCATCAAACCGACCTACGGCCGCGTGTCCCGCTACGGTCTGGTGGCGTTCGGATCATCGCTCGATCAAATCGGCGTATTCGGGCGCAGCGTGCATGACGCCGCGCGCGTCCTGTCGGTCATCAGCGGCCGCGATCCGCGCGACTCGACGTGTGAAGACCGCGATCCGCTGCGCTTGCCCACGGTGCCGGAATCGCTCCAGGGCTTCGTCATCGGCCTGCCGCGCGAGTACTTCCCGCCCGAGCTCGATCCCGCCGTGCGCCGGGCCTGCGAGCGCGCCGTCCGCCTCATGAAGGAGCAGGGCGCGGCAATCCGTGAGGTCTCGCTGCCGCATACGCCCTATGCCGTGCCCACGTACTATGTCATCGCGCCGGCCGAGGCGTCGTCGAACCTGGCGCGCTTCGACGGGGTCCGGTACGGCCCGCGCTTCAACGGCGCGGCGGATGTGCGCTCGCTGTACCGCTCGACCCGTGGTCAGGGGTTCGGCCCCGAAGTGCGGCGCCGTATTCTGGTCGGCACGTACGTCCTGTCGGCGGGCTATTACGACGCCTACTATCGCCGCGCGCAGCAGATGCGTGCCCTGATCGCTCAGGATTTCCGCAACGTGTTCGACCGCGGCGTGGATCTGCTCTTCACTCCGACGACGCCCACTCCCGCGTTCAAAGCGGGCGAGAAGCTCGGCGACCCCATCGCGATGTATCTGTCGGACATCTTCACGGTGACGGCGAATCTCGCGGGACTGCCGGCGATGTCGATCCCCATTGGACGGGTCAAAGGGCTGCCGATCGGGGGACAGTTGATCGGCCAGGCGTTCCTCGAAGACGAAATGATCGAGGCGGCGTACGCGCTGGAGCGCGTGGTGCCAGCGACGGACGACGCCTGATGAGCGCCGGCTGGGAAACGGTGATCGGTCTCGAGACGCACGTGCAGCTGCGCACGAAATCGAAAATGTTCTGCGGCTGCTCGACGGCGTTCGGCGCGCCGCCCAACACGCAAGTGTGCCCGGTCTGTCTCGGGCTGCCCGGCGCGTTGCCGGCGCTGAACGGCGAAGCCATCCGGTTGGCGGTGCGCGCGGCACTGGCGCTCGGGTGCACGGTGCACCCCAAGAGCGTCCTCGCGCGCAAGAATTACTTCTATCCCGATCTGCCCAAGGGTTATCAGATCTCGCAGCACGAGCAGCCGCTCGCGACCGGCGGCACCCTTTCCTTTATCTCTCCGGAACGCAGCGCAGTCAGCGCCGGGATCATCCGGCTGCACGTGGAGGAAGACGCCGGCAAATCGATTCACGACCGCTTCCCCAAGGCGACGGCGGTCGATCTCAATCGATCCGGTGTGCCGCTCATCGAGATCGTGAGCGCCCCCGATCTTCGCTCTCCGGCGGAGGCGCGCGCTTATCTCCTGATGCTCAAGCAGCTGCTCGAATACCTCGGGATTTCCGACTGCGACATGGAGAAGGGCAGTTTGCGCGTGGATGCAAACGTCTCCGTACGGCGCGCCGGGACGACGGAGCTGAACACGCGCACCGAAGTCAAGAACATCAATTCGTTTGCGTTCGTGGAGAAGGCGTTAACCGTCGAACGGGACCGCCAGATCGCCGTGGTGGAGCCGGGCGCGTCGGTGATGCAGCAGACGATGCTCTACGACTCCAAGGAGAACACGGTCCGGCCGCAGCGCACCAAAGAGGAAAGCCACGACTACCGTTATTTCCCGGAGCCTGATCTGCCTCCGCTCGTCCTCACCCCCGAATTTGTGGCCGAGCAGCAGAGCGATTTGCCGGAGCTTCCCTCCGCCAAGCGCGACCGGTTCGCGGCGCAGTACGCGCTGAGTCGCGAGCATGCCGCGGTCTTGACGGCCAGTCGCGCGGTGGCCGAGTACTACGAGAGCGTGGTGCACGCAGGCGCGGAAGCGCAGGCCGCGGCGAACTGGGTGATGACGGAAGCGCTCGGGGACGCCAAGGATCACCAGGAGCAGCTGCGCGTGCCCCCGGCGGCGCTGGCGCAAATCGTCGCGCTCGTGAAAGGCGGCACGTTGAGCCATCAAGCCGCCAAGCGCGTGTTCGGTGAAGTCGCGGCGAAAGGCGGCGATCCCCGCACCGTGGCGGAGGCCCTGGGCCTCGTGCAGGTGGCCGACACCAATGTGCTGGCGGGGTGGGTAAGCGACGTGCTCGGCTCGCACGCGACCGAAGTCGCGCGTTACAAGAATGGGGAAACGAAGTTGATGGGGTTCCTGCTGGGCCAGGTGATGCGGGCGTCGAAGGGCAAGGCCGATCCCAAGCTCGCCCAGCGGGTGCTCGAAGAAAAGCTGGCTGCCGCCTCTTAGCTGTCGCGCCAGGGACGCTGCGCGCGCGACTGTGTCCAGTAGTCGAGCGACGCCGACGGAAGTCCGAAGTGCTGTTGTGCGGTATCCTCCAGGCGCTCCGGCTCCTGCCGGGCGCCTTCGCGCAATGCCTGCCGCCGCATCCGCTTCGCCAACCCGAGCGCTTTCTCGCCCGACGGGTCGAGCCGCCTGGCGGCGGCATCAGTGGCGTCGGCGCCCAGCGTCCCCATGACGTACTCGAACGCCACCGCCATGTGGCGCTCGATGTCGGAGTCGGCGAGGTCCCAGCGGCTCGTCCCCGCGATCACCTGAAATACCCACTGCCAGCTCTGGCTCTCGGTGAGATGCACCATCCCGCGGAACAGCCGGCGGTTGGTCCGAACGCTGAACAACGTGGGGGAAAGAATCGCGTCGAGGTGTTCGTCGCTCGCAGCGTGATCCTTCATGATGACGTCGCGCGCCTCGCGCGCGTACGCATCGCCGAGGTGCGTTTCGAAGCGACTTTCCCAGTACGAGTGGCCGAGCGCCACGGTGCTCGATGTGAGCACCAGCTGCCGCGGCACGAAGAAGTTGTGCGCGATCGTGTCGGCGGCGAGATGCGACAAATACCCCAGCCCGAAGGCGCGCAGCGGATCACTCGGCGCGAGATCGAGGATCTCCTGCCCGACGTGCCAGGCATGACAGTGCCGGCCCACCGGCGCGTATTTCTTCGCCATCGAGGTGTCGGCGGCGATGTTGCCGTACAGGAAGTCGTAGGGGAAGGCGCGCAGCAGGTCGGTAATCGTGGCGGGCAGCTGGTGCAGATTCGCGAGCACCGATTCGCCGAGAAAAATGTGCGTGCCCGGGGTCCAGGCGTGCGCCACGCCGGGGAAGAGCACGAGCGCGCAGAGGGCGAGCCCCAACGCCACTCCCAGTTGCTTCATCCTCGTCTCTTCTTGCCCTTCAGGAGCTTGCGGCCGAAGCGCCAGACCGACAGGCCGCGCCGCACATCGCGCATGGTAGCGGCGGCATCGATTGCCGTCTCTTCGAGCTCTTCCTGCATCACCTCAGCCAGGGAGTCCAACGCGGTGAGACGCTCCTCTGCGGCATCCGCCGCGCGCACAATGCGCTGTCGGACATCCCGTGACGCCCCCACGAGGGCATCGGCTTCGGTCTTGATGGAGCCGATCAATTGACGCACATCGGCGATCGCCGGTCCGGCGATGCCCTTCAGTGCTTTCAGAGCCCCACGGACACCGAGCGCCGCGACGACGATGGCGATCCCTCCAACCAGGGCGGCGAGTGCGATGATCATCAGACTGATCGCGGCGACGACGCCGACCCAGGTCGGGACCATCACGAAACCTCTGCTTGCCGCGCCGAGGCTGTCAACGGGGTGCGTGCGGCCACCACTGCGGCGGCCATCACGCTCAGCAGGATGGTCACCAACACCTCCCCGGGAGCGCCGCGTACCAGATCGAAGCCGGCGGCCAACGCCACGGCGCCCGCGCCTTGTCGGACGGGCGACTGCGCGAATTCGGGAGGTGGCGCAAAGGGGAGTGATCGCCACACCGGGTCGACCTGATCGAGACCGAATCGCACCGTCACCCACCGGACCACGACGCGGATCAGCGCGAGCAGCGGCGCCGCGACGAGCACCCAGGGGCTGAGCGGGCGGAGCAGGGCCCCGATGACGACGAGGAAGACGGCGTACAGCGGCAGCTCCCAGCGCGTCAGCAGCCCGGCGACGGCACGGCGCACCGCGGGCGGCGAAAGACTCATGAACACGGCGGCCGCCAGCGCGCAGACGACGAACGGGGACAGTCGTGCCGCATAGCTGAACCCAGCTCCCGCCAGCACGACCGCGAACGCGGCGACGGCCCCGTCGTCGGGATCACGCACGAGGATCCAGCGCGCCAGCCCGGCGAAGAGGCCGCCGAGCGCGGCGCCGCCTACGAGCGTGAAGAGGAGGCTCCGCACCGCGACGTGAGGGTGATACAGCGCGACCGCGACCACGACGGCGCCCGCGCCAAACAGCGTATCGAGCAGCGCATTGCGCCGACCCAGCCTCGGTCCGTGTTGCGAAGCCGCCGTCGTCAGTGCGCCGCCCAGCGCCAGCGCGACAGGGACGGATGGATGCCCCCACGATTCGCCGAGGGATGGCAGCGTGTGGGCCAGGATCACCGCCATCACCGTCGTCGTCAGCAGCACCGGCAATGCGAGCGTCCCACCGACGAGCCATGTGCGCGGCGAGATGCGGCGCACCATGCGCCACTCGAGGCGGATGCCGAACAGCGCGCCCGCCCACCCGATCCCCAGCGCGACGAGCGGCTCGAGCATGTGCAGTCCGGCGACGTCGACCAGGCCGAGTCCGGGCCCGATCAACAACCCGAGCAGCAGAAACACGGCGCCGGTCGTGAGCAGATCATGGAGCAACGCGGGAAATCGCAGCTGCGGGCGCGACAATCGCGTCACGCCGATGCCGGCCACCACGACGAGGGCCAGCGCGAGCAGAGGATGCACGAGGGCCAACGTTCGCGAACGCTTGACGCAGGCGCAAGCGCCCCGGTAGCTTGGGCGGACCTATGCCACCGTCGTTCCGTGTCACGGGGGGGCGCCCGCTGACGGGCACGATCCGCCCCGCAGGCAACAAGAACGCGGCTCTTCCGATTCTCGCGGCAACGCTGCTCGCCGACGGTCCCTGCCGCATCGACAACATTCCCCGCATCCGCGACGTCGAGACGCTGCTCGCGTTGCTCCAGCACGTGGGCGCGACCGTGCAGTGGTCGGGCGCCAATACCGTGGACATCGACACGAGCCAGGCCATGCCTCGGCCGCTCGATCCCGCGCTCTGCAAGGAAATCCGCGCCTCGATTTTGCTCGCCGGGCCGATGCTGGCGCGCTTTGGGCGCGTCACGCTGCCGCCTCCGGGTGGTGATGTCATCGGCCGGCGGCGAGTCGATACCCATTTTCTCGCGCTCGAGCGACTCGGCGCCGACATCACGGTCGGGGATGCCTACAAGCTCGAAGGGAAGTTGAAAGGCGCCGACATCTTCCTCGATGAGCCGAGCGTCACCGGAACTGAAAACGCGTTGATGGCGGCCGTGCGCGCAGAGGGCACGACCGTGATCCGCAACGCTGCCTCCGAGCCGCATGTGCAGGATCTCGCCCGCTTTCTCGTCGCCATTGGCGCGTCCATCGACGGCATCGGCACGAATACGTTCACGATCGAGGGCGGGCGGCCGCTCAAAGCTGCGACGTACACTGTCGGTCCGGACCACATCGAAGTCGGCTCGTTCATGGGACTCGCCGCGGTCACCGGCGGAGCGATCACCATCGATGGTGTTCGCGCCGACGACCTGCGCTCGACCCTGCTTGCCTTCGAGCGTCTGGGAGTGCGGCCGCGCGTCGATGGCACCACGCTCATCGTCGATGCCGGCCAGGAGCGTCGCATCCGTCCCGATCTGGGCGGCCACGTACCCAAGCTGGAAGACGGTCCCTGGCCCGCGTTCCCCGCCGATCTCATGTCCATCGCCATCGTCGTCGCGACGCAGTGCGAGGGGTTGCTGCTGATCTTCGAGAAGCTGTTCGAGTCGCGCTTGTTCTTCGTGGACAAGTTGATCGGGATGGGCGCGCGCATCGTGCTCTGCGATCCGCACCGGGCCGTGATTGCTGGACCGTCGCCCTTGCGGGGCCAGGTGATGGAGAGCCCGGATATTCGTGCCGGCATGGCGATGGTGCTGGCGGCGCTCGCCGCGCAAGGCGATTCGGTGATTTACAACATCGGTCAGATCGAACGTGGCTACGAACGGATCGACGAACGACTGAAAGCGTTGGGGGCGCAGCTTGAACGACGCGAGGGACGTTAGCCTTCAGTCGCTGTCCGAGACCGCGGTGCGCGATGCTGCCGTCCCACGCCTCGAGCTGACGGAGTGGGCGGAGCGCTACGGTCTCGTCGCCGGCGTCACGACACGCCCCTCGAGTCTCGGGCTTTGGAGCGACGAGCCGGTCGGGCAAGTGATGGGGCGCTGGCGCGCGTTTCGTACCGCCTTCGCGCTACGGTTCCCGACCGTCGTTCTCAGCCATCAGGTGCACGGCACCGAGGTACGGTGGCACGAGTCCCTGCCCGAGGGCTGGTTGATCCTGGACGGCGTCGATGGCCACACCACGTCGCAGCGCGGTGTACTGCTCACTGTCACGGTCGCCGATTGCATCCCCGTGTACCTGGCCGTGCCGCAGAAAGGCGTGATCGCGCTGCTGCATGCCGGGTGGCGGGGGACGGCCGCCGGTATACTGGCGCGCGGCGTCGAGACGCTGGCGCGGCGTGGCGCTGTGACGTCGAGCGACATCGTAATGCATTGCGGCGTTGGCATTTGTGGAGAGTGCTATGAGGTCGGGCCCGAAGTTGCCGGGCGCTTCGGATTGAGCGGGACCGTGCATCTCGATCTCCGTGTCGCGCTCACGCAACAGGCGCGCGAGCTCGGCATCCAGGAAGTGTCGAGCTCGCCCTGGTGCAGCGCCGAAGAGCACGGCCGGTTCTTCTCCCACCGCGCATCGGGTGGCAGGGATGGCCGGATGGTGGCGTTCCTGGGCCGGCCGCAAGGTTGACACCGCAGGGACCCCGGCTACATTCCCCCTGTCAAGCGGGCGAAGTTCGGCCCGCCCTTTTTTTTCATGCTCACTGAGAGTCTCGTCGAGGCCTTTCGGACCCGGCTGGAGCAGCTGGGATTCGACCTGGCCGACCTGCGCATCGGCGGCACGCCGAACCGACCGCTCGTCCAAGTCAGAATCGACTGCCCGCCGCGGAAGATCACGGTCGAGGACTGTACCCGTGTCAGCCGGGCGCTGGAGCAGTGGCTGGACGCCGGCGGACCACTCGGCACCCGCTACGTGCTCGAGGTCTCGAGCCCGGGGATCGAGCGGCCGATCCGCTGGCCGCGGCACTGGTCGCAGTTCGTGGGCCGCGACGTGCATGTGAAGCTGGCCGGACTCGGGCGGGTGCGGGCGCGCATCGTCGCGGTGCCCAACGCGGAGACCGTGGTGCTGCAGCCGCAGGGTGGCGCCGAACGAGCATACCGGCTGATAGACGTCACGGATGCCCGCCTGGCGGGCGACATCGAGGACACGTAATGGCGAATACGACGGACGTCGTCTCGGCAATTCGAGAGCTGACCAATACGAAACAACTGGAGCGGAGCGAGCTGATCGACCTGCTCAAGGACGGTCTGCATGCCGCGCTCGTGAAACGCTACGGCCCGAATGTGCGCGCCGAAATCGGCATCGATGAAATGAAAGGGTCGATTCGGATCGTCGTGCTGAAAACCGTGGTCACGGCCGTCGAAGATCAGGGTACGCAGATCTCGCTCGAGGAAGCGCGGTACGAGGACCCCGAGTTCGAGCCGGGTGACGTGCTGGAAGAAGACGTTCCCTTCGAGCAGTTCGGCCGCACGGCGGTTCAGGCGGCCAAGCAGCGCATCATCCAGCGCGTCAGAGAAGGCGAGCGCAGCCGCATCCGCGAGGAGTTCTCCGGCAAAGTCGGCGAGCTGCTGTCGGGCGAGGTGCAGCAGATCGAGCGCGGCAAGATCGTCGTGATGCTGAACAAGTTCCGCGAAGCCGAAGCGATCATTCCCTATCGCGACCAGAACCACCGCGAGCATTTCCATCAGGGCGACACCATTCGTGCGGTGCTCAAGCGTATCGAGGAAACGCCCAAGGGGCCGCGCCTGATTCTCTCGCGCGCCGACCCGCTGTTCGTGAAAGCGCTCTTCAAGCTCGAAGTCCCCGAAATCCAGCAACAGATCGTCGACATCCGCGCCACCGCGCGGGAAGCGGGCAGCCGCACCAAGATCGCGGTCTGGTCGCGGGACGACTCGATCGATCCCGTGGGCGCGTGCGTGGGGCTCAAGGGCTCGCGCGTCCAAGCCGTCGTCAACGAGCTCAACGGCGAGCGCATTGACATCGTCCCGTGGTCGTCGGATCCCGAACGGTTCGCCAAGCTGTCCCTCGCGCCCGCGCGCGTCGCCCGCGTCTTCTCCGATCCGGAATCGAAAACGATTCAGGCGATCGTCGACGAGGATCAGCTGTCGCTCGCGATCGGCCGCAACGGGCAGAACGTGCGGCTGGCGTCGGAGCTGACCGGCTGGAAAGTCGACCTCTACTCGAGCCGCGAGTGGCTGGAGCGCGGCGGGGAAGGCCCGCTGTTCGCGCCGCTGCCGCCTCCGGATGAGACCGTCACGCAGGTCGCGCTGGCGGAGATGAAGGGGCTCGCGCCGGAGCTCGTCGCGGTGCTCGAGCAGGCAGGGAAGAAGACGCTGCAGGACATTCTCGATCTCGAGCGGGAAGAAGTCGATCAGATGCCCGGGATGACGCCCGATCTCGCCGACAAGCTGATGGCCTTCCTCAATGAGATGACCGAAGAGGGCGGCGACGAGGAAGAACCGGGCGCCGCGGCGCCGAAGGCTCCAGCCCCGACGTGAGCTCGCGCATCACACGGCTGCTCGGCCTGGGGGTGCGGGCGGGTAATGTGGTGATCGGCGTGGCAGGGGTTCGGGCGGGATTGCAGGGCAGCAAGATCGTGTGTGTCGTGCTGGCGCACGATGCCGGCCAGCGCACGATCGAGAAGGTGGCACGGCTCGCGGCTGCACGGAAAATCCCGGTGCTGCGCGGGCCGACGGCGCTCGAGTTGGGTGCGGCACTGGGCAAGCCGCCAGTGCAGGCAGTCGGAGTCACTGATCCCGCGCTTGCCCGCGGGTTGATAGCCGATAGCTGATAGCCGAATAGTGAGGAGTACGTGGCGACAACGCGGATTCATGATTTAGCGGCAGAGTTCGGGATCTCCAGCGAGCAGCTGATGGGCATGCTCAAGGAGATGGACATCTTCGTGCGCAGTCATCTGACGCCGCTCAAGGACGAGCAGGTGTCGATGATGCGTGCGCGGTGGGAGCGCGACAAGCGCAAGCAGAAACAGCCGACCGCGCCTCCCAAGCGGCGCCGGGCCGTCAAGGCGGCCGAGCCGGTGCCCGAGCCGGTGACAGCCGACGACCGTCCCAAACGTCGTCGCCGCACGGCGGCGGAAGTCGCCGCGGCCGACGCCGCGGCCGCGGAAGTCGCCGCGGCCGAAGCCGCCGAAGCCGAACGCGCCCGTCTCGCGCTCGAGACCGCCGTCCGTGAACAGGAAGAGGAGAAAGCCGCGCCGTCACTGGAAGAACGTGCCGCCGCGCTGTTCAAGGATCTCGCGTCGGGAGAGCCGGCCGAACCGGTGGCTCCGGCCGCGACGCTCACGTTCGCGCCTCCGCCAGGGGCGACCTCGCCGCCGGCGTACTCGCCACCTCCCGCCCCCGTTTCACTACCGCCGCGGCCGTTCATTCGCACGCCCGTCCGTCCGCGGCCCGTTGCGCGCGGGACGCCGTCAGGAGGAGGCCTGGGAACCGTGCCGCCGCGCCCCGTCGCGTCCGCCGCGCCCGGTGCGCCGCCCCTCGACGAGCGGCGCCGGGAAAAAGGGAAGAAGCGCAAGAAGGGCAAGAAGTCGCTGGTCGATCAGGAAGCGGTGGCGCAGAACATTTCCCGCACGCTCGCGACGCTGAAGGCGCCGGTCGGCAAGAAGGGCGTGCACCGGCGCGAAGAGGGGCCGACCTTCCGGGAGACGCAGGAAGAGCGTCGCCGGGAAGAGCGCGAGCGCGAAAAGACGCTCGTGCGCGTGACCGAGTTCATCACCGTCTCCGAGCTGGCCAATACGCTCAAGGTGCCGCCCACGCAGATCGTCACGTTCGCCTTCAAGGAGCTGGGGCAGATGGTGACGATCAACCAGCGGCTCGACTTCGACATGATCGAGCTGATCGCCTCGGCGTTCAGCTTCCAGGCGGTGCGCGAGGAGGAGTACGCCACCACCCAGACCGAGGAGACGGCCGACGCGGCCGAGACGCTCAAGCCCCGTCCGCCGGTCGTGACGATCATGGGTCACGTCGACCACGGGAAAACGTCGCTGCTCGACTACGTGCGCAAGACGAACGTCGTCGCCGGCGAGGCCGGCGGAATCACGCAGCACATCGGCGCCTACCAGGTCACGCTGAAGGACGGGCGCAAGATCACGTTCCTCGACACGCCGGGGCACGAGGCGTTTACCGCGATGCGTGCCCGCGGCGCCCAGGTCACCGACCTCGTCGTGCTGGTCGTCGCGGCCGATGACGCCATCATGCCGCAGACGATCGAAGCGATTTCGCACGCCAAGAACGCCGGCGTCCCGCTCGTCGTGGCGATCAACAAGATCGATCTGCCGACCGCCAATGTGCAGAAGGTGAAGCAGGACCTCCTGGCGCACGGCGTCGTGCTCGAAGAGTTCGGCGGCACCGTGTTGGCGACGCCGATCTCCGCCAAGAAGGGGACGAACATCGACGCGCTGCTCGATCAGATTTTGCTGCAGGCCGAGCTGCTCGACCTCAAGGCGAATCCAGAGCGGAAGGCGCAAGGCACCGTGCTCGAGGCCTCGCTCGATCCGGGCAAGGGCGCGCTCGCCACGATTCTCGTGCAAAACGGCACGCTGCGTGTCGGCGACGACTTCATCTGCGGCCAGTACTCGGGCCGGGTGCGGGCGATGTACGACGAGCGCGGCGGGACGGAGACCGCAGTCGGCCCGGCCACGCCCGTGCAGATCCTCGGCTTTGAGGGGGTGCCAGAAGCGGGCGACACCTTCCTTGCCATGGACGATGCCGCGGCGGCGCGCGAGATCGCGCAGAAGCGCCAGCGGCTCGAGCGCGAGGCGCAGCACCGCCGCTCCGGGCGGGTCAAGACGCTGGAAGACTTCATGGCCGAGGCGGCGGCGGGCGGCGTCGCGACGCTGCGCATCATCATCAAGGCCGACCAGGGCGGACCGGCGGAAGCGCTGGCCGACGCGCTGGCGCAGCTCTCGACCGCCGAGGTGAAAGTCGAAATCGTCCACCGCGGCGTCGGCGCCATCACCGAGTCGGACGTGCTGCTGGCCCGCGCGTCGGGCGCGATCATCGTCGGCTTCCACGTGCGGCCCGACTCCAACGCGCGCGCGGCTGCCGATCGCGAGCGCGTCGAGATCCGCACCTACCGCATCATCTACGAGGCGGTCGAGGAGGTAAAGCTGGCGATGGAAGGCCTGCTCGCGCCCGAGAAGAAGGAAGTGGTGTTGGGCGAGGCCGAAGTGCGCCAGACGTTCAAGATCGCCAAGATCGGCACGATCGCCGGCTGCTTCGTGCGCAGCGGCGTTATTCCGCGCACGGGCCGCGTTCGCGTGATTCGCAGCGGCGTCGAGGTGTACGACGGCACGCTGTCGTCCCTCAAACGCTTCAAGGACGACGTGCGCGAGGTGCGGGAAGGGTTCGAGTGCGGCATGGGAGTCGAGAATTTCAACGACATCAAGGTCGGCGATTTCATCGAGTCGTATCGCATCGAGGAGATTGCGCGGTCGCTCAGCGCTACTGAGTCGTGATCGTGGGCGTGATGTCCTGGGAACTGCATCTGCCGGCATGCCAGTCGCTCAAGGACAAGCGCACGATCGTGAAGAGTCTCAAGGACCGGATGCATAACCGGTTCAACATCTCGGTCGCCGAGACGGGACATCAGGACTTGTGGCAGCGCGCCGAGCTGACGGCGGCGGTGGTGAGCACCGATCGGCGTCACGCCGAGAGCGTATTGCGCGAAGCGGACCAGCTGGTGGCCGGCGCGGACGGAGCACGCATCGTGGACACCAGCACGAGTTATCTCTGAGATGAAGCGTCGCAGCCATCGTCCCGAACGCGTCAGCGAAATGATTCGCCACGCTGTGGGCGTCTTCCTCACCGGCGACGTGCGCGATCCCCGGATCGGATTCGTCACCGTGACCGGCGTCGAGGTCTCGCCCGATCTGTCGCACGCGAACGTGCGGGTGAGCGTCATGGGCTCCGACGAGGAAAAGGCGAAGTCGCTCGAAGGGCTCGCCAGCGCCGCGCGCTTCCTGCGGGCGCAGCTGTCGAAGGAACTGCAGCTCCGGACGAGCCCCGAGCTGCATTTCCACCTGGACCGTGGACTCGAGCACGCGCAGCACATCGATCGCGTGTTGAAGGAGCTGAAGGAGCCGGAAGACTGATCAGTGGGATCGTGTTGGTCGCCAAACCGGCGGGCCCCACATCCCATGATGTCGTGGATATCGTGCGTCGCGCGCTCGGCGAACAGCGCGTCGGTCATCTGGGGACGCTGGATCCGTTCGCCAAGGGATTGTTGGTCCTGGTGGTGGGGCGAGCCACGCGGCTCGCGCCCTACGCGGCGGAGTGGCCCAAGTCGTACGAGGGCGTCATTCGCCTCGGCGTGACCACCGAGACCGACGATCTCACCGGAGCGGTGGTCGCGACGGCGCCCTGGACGGCCATCACGCCCGCGCAGCTCGCGGCGGTGATCGGCAGCTTCCGCGGCGGGTATGAGCAGCGTCCGCCGGCGTACTCGGCGGTGAAGATCGAGGGCGAGCGGGCGTACGCGCGGGCGCGGCGCGGAGAAACGGTGGAGCCGGCGCCGCGTCCCGTCGAGATCCGGGAGCTCGAGATCGTGGAGGCGGCGGTTCCCGATCTGCAGTTTCGGGCGACGGTGAGCGGCGGGACGTACCTGCGGTCGCTCGCGCGTGACATCGGCGCGAAGCTGGGATGCGGCGCGCATCTCGCGGCGCTGCGGCGCACCGCGGTCGGACCGTTGCAGCTCGAAGACGCGGTGGCGCCGGAGGCAGTGACTGGCGCGGCGGTGAGAGATGCATCGATCCTGGTCGCGCATCTCCCGCGCCGGGACCTGGACAAGCAGGAACGGGACGCGATTGTGCACGGGAGACCGCTCGCGAGCGACCCGACAGCCGATAGCCGATACCCGATCGCGCT
Organism: Gemmatimonadales bacterium; assembly: GCA_035943355.1. Taxonomy (GTDB): domain Bacteria; phylum Gemmatimonadota; class Gemmatimonadetes; order Gemmatimonadales; family GWC2-71-9; genus 20CM-2-65-7. The sequence continues at coordinate 4,294 of DASZCG010000210.1, read as the reverse complement.
GTTCTCGGGGGATGAGCTCGTAGCAGTCGGCGAGCATGCAGGCGGGCGGGTAAAGCCGCGCGTCGTCGTGGCGGAAGACTAATGGCTCCGCGCGGCGCGGTCGTCACGATCGGGACCTTCGACGGCCTGCACCGCGGGCATCACGCGGTGCTCGCGGAGGTGAGGGAGCGGGCCCGGGCGAAGCGGTTGACCAGCGTGCTCGTCACGTTCGATCCGCATCCGCTCGCGATCGTCAATCCGGCGGCGGCGCCGAAACTGCTGACCGTGCCGGATGAGAAGCGAGAGCTGGTGGTGGCGCAGGGTATCGAGCGGTTCGTGCTGCTGCCGTTCACTCCCGCGGTGGCGCAGCTCGACGCGGAGGCGTTCGTACGGCGCCTGTGCGATGAGTACGCGATGGGCGAGCTCGTGATGGGATACGACCACGGCTTCGGCCGCGGACGTGCCGGCGATGTGGAGCTGGTCACGCGCCTTGGCGGCGCCGAGAAGTTCGGCGTCACGGTCGTCCCGGCGGTGCGGGACGACGGCCAGCCGATTTCGTCGACGCTGATCCGCACCCGGGTCGCGCACGGCGACCTCGACGCGGCGGCGCGGTGGTTGGGGCGACCCTACGCCATCCGGGGTCGCGTGGTGCGGGGCGCGGGATGGGGACGTACGATCGGCGTTCCGACGCTGAACCTCGAGCCGCCCGATCCGCGCAAGTTGTTGCCGCCAGATGGGGTATATGCGGTGTTCGTGACGATCGGGAAGCGGGAAACGGAAGACGGGAAGCGGTACGGCGGGATGATGAATCAGGGTCCCCGGCCTACGTTTGGAGAAGAGGCTCGCGCCATCGAGGTTCATCTGTTCGATTTCGAGGGCGATTTGTACGGGGAGACGGTAACCGTGGAATGGGTCCGCCACCTGCGCGCGGTGCAGGCATTTCCGTCGCGTGAGGCCCTGGTCGCGCAATTGGAGCGCGATCGTCAGGCGGCGCGGGCGACCCTCAACGATAGAGAGACATGATGGACAAGAAGATTCGTGGGCGACTCTGGATCATTGCCGCGCTAGTGGTGGGGAGCATCGCCTCGCTGATCCCGCGCGACACGAAACAGCGCGTCATCGATCCGGTAACGGGGCGGATGAAGGACACCACCGTTCGCCGCCTGCCGGTCAACCTCGGCCTCGACCTCCAGGGCGGCATTCACCTCGCGCTCGAAGTGGACCAGACCAAGGGGCCGGTGCCCGACTGCGCCGACGCGATTCAGCGCGCCGAGAAGGTCGTGCGCACGCGCATCGACGAGTTCGGCACGACGGAGCCGGTCGTCCAGATCCAGGGTCGCTGCCGGTTGATCGTCGAACTTGCCGGCGAGAAGGATCCCGCGCGCGCCCGGGGTGTGATTCAGCGGACGGCCTTCCTCGAGTTTCGCATCACCGACATGAAGGGCGTGTTCAAGGACGCGTTGCCGGCGATCGACGCAGCGCTGCGCAAGGCGGGCGTCAAGCCCACCGGCGCCGCTACTACGCCCTCGGCGGTCTCGCAGCTGTTCGGTGGCGATACCAGCAAGGCGGCGCGCGACTCCGCAGCGGATGCCAACGCGCCTGGCGTGCTGTCCGCATTGCTGAATCAGCGGCCCAACGGCGTGCCGGGTGAGTACCTCGTGCCGGAAGAGCAATGGCCGCTGGTCGACAGTCTGATCCAACGGCCCGACGTGAAGGCGTTGATCCCGCGCGGGTTCGACCTCAAATGGGGCGCGCAGACCGAAGCCTACGGCGCGCGGCCGTACCGGGCGCTCTATGCCGTGGAGTCGAAGCAGATCATCACCGGTGAGCAGCTGATCAAGGCGGCGGCGCGGCGCGATCAGTTGACGAACGGGTCGATTGTGACGTTCCAACTCAGCCGCAGTGGCGCGCGCAAATTCTCGCAGGAGACGGCCCGCAACATCGGGAACTTCATGGCGATCATCCTCGACGGCCGCGTGCAGGGTGAGCCGCCGGTGATTCGCGGCCAGATCGGCGCCAACGGCCAGATCGAGCTCGGGTCGAAACCGCTCCAGGAGGCGAGCGATCTGGCGCTGGTGCTGCGGGCCGGCGCACTGCCGGCGCCCCTGACGATCGTCGACGAGCGCACGATCAGCGCGACCCTGGGGGCCGATTCGATTCGCGACGGCGAGCTGGCGGGCGTCGTCGGCGTGTTGCTCGTGGTCGTCATCATGATCGGGTATTACCGCGTCTCGGGCGCCCTCGCGGTCGCCGCGCTGACGCTGTATTGCCTCTTCACCCTGGCGGGGCTCGCCGCGTTCGGCTTCACGCTCACCCTGCCCGGCCTGGCTGGCTTCGTGCTGTCGATCGGTATCGCGGTGGACGCCAACGTGCTGATCTTCGAGCGTATCCGTGAGGAGCTGGTGCACGGCAAGTCGCTGCGGCTCGCCGTCGACGATGGCTTCCTGCACGCGATGAACGCCATTGTCGACTCGAACGTCAGCACCATCCTGACCGCGTTGATCCTCTACGCGGTGGGGACCGGGCCGGTGCAGGGCTTTGCCATCACGCTGATCATCGGCATCATGGCGTCGATGGTCTCCGCGATCTTCGTGGTGAAAACGATGTTCCTCATGTGGCTGAACCGACGTCCCGACATGGTGACCCTGAGCATCTGATGATCAGACTCTTTGCCAACGCGAACTACGACTTTATCAAGTGGCGCCGCTGGGCGTTTTCGCTTACCGGCGCAATCATGCTCGTCGGTGCCGGTTTCCTGGCCACCCGCGGGCTCAATTACAGCATCGAGTTCACCGGCGGGACGCTGGTGCAGTTCGAGCTGGCGCATAAGGTGCCGACCGGCAATATCCGTGCGGCGCTCGATAATGTCGGGCTGAAGGGGGCCGACATTCAGAATTTCGGATCCGATACCTCGTACATAGTGCGTGCGCGACTCGGCGCGGAAGCGACGGAGGGAGAGGCGGGCACCCAGGCGGTCGCCGACGCGGTGAGCCGGGCACTCGACCAAAGCGCCGGCCCGGGGCAGTACCAAATCATGGAACGCCAAGCGGTGGGGCCCAAGGTAGGCCGGGAGCTGCAAGGGAAAGCGCTCATAGCGATCCTCTTGAGCTTCCTGGTGACGCTCGTGTACCTCGCTGTCCGCTTCGAGTGGCGCTTCGGTCTGGCTGCGGTCGTCGCGACCGCGCACGACGTCGTCGCCACCATCGCGTTCATCAGCGTCATGCACCTCGAGGTCAGCCTCGTGGTGGTCGGCGCCGTGCTGACGGTCGTCGGATACTCGCTCAACGACACGATCATCATCTTCGACCGCGTCCGGGAAAACCTGCGCAAGTACCGGCGCCAGAACCTGTACGAGATTCTAAACCTCTCGATCAACGAGACACTGCCGCGCTCGGTGCTGACGCACGGGACCACAATCGCGACGACTCTCTCGCTGCTGCTCCTGGCCGGCGAGGTGATCCGGCCGTTTGCGTGGGTCATGTCGTTCGGCATTTTCACGGGCACGTTCTCGTCGATCTACATCGCCGCGCCCGTGTTGCTCTGGATCGAGAAACGCTGGCCGGGCGAGGATGCGCGCGGGGCGCGGGCGCTCGGGACTCGGGCGCCGGCGGAGAAATTCGCTCCGGCAACGCCGACGTCTTCCCCGTCGTCGCGCACGCCCCAGCCGACGCGTTAGCGGGGGCGCACCATGCGCCCCTCCCTGGTTGACACGCATTGCCATCTGGGTGATGCCGCGTTCGATGCCGATCGCGATGCGGTGCTCGCGCGCGCGAGCGCGGCGGGCGTGTCGCACGTCGTCGTGATCGCCGAATCGCTGCCTGCCAGCGAGCGCGCCGCCGGCCTGGCGCGCCGCCGCACCGGACTCTCGGCGAGCGCGGGGGTGCATCCGCACGAAGCGAACGCCTGGTCGCGCGACAGCGCGACGCGGATTCGTGATCTGCTGGCGGCGCCGGAAATGGTGGCGGTGGGGGAGACGGGGCTCGACTATCACTACATGCATGCACCCCGTGAGACGCAGCGCGCCGCCTTCGAAGCGCACCTGCAGCTGGCGACGGAGCTCGGGAAACCGGTGATCGTGCACGCGCGTGATGCCGACGACGACATGGCGGCGATGCTGCGCGCGCTGGGCGCCCGGCCTCCGGTCGTGGTGCTGCACAGCTTTTCCTCCGGAGATGACGTCTGGGACGCGGGCCTGGCCGTCGGCGCGTATTTTTCCTTCAGCGGCATGATCACCTTCAAGAACTGGTCCCGCACCGACCGCCTCGCGGCGTGCCCGTCCGACCGGCTGCTGGTCGAGACCGATTCACCCTACCTC
>DASZCG010000209.1:0-23507 GCA_035943355.1 Gemmatimonadales bacterium | reverse complement strand
GAGCTCCCCGAGCTTCGCGAAAATGAGGCCGAGTGCCGCCGCTCCGGCGGTGGCGACGATCCAGCCGAAGATCGCGATGCCGCCCACTGAGGCGAGATTGACCGGCAGCAAGAAGAGCCCTGTCCCGATCATGTTGCCGGCCACGAGCATCGTGGCCTGCAACAGCGACATCTTCCGGGCCGGATCGCTCAGCCGTCAGCCTTGCCGGCGACGTTCGTCTTCAGACACTGCACGTAGTAGACACCGTCCCGGTTCTCCACGCCATGCGTATCGTGGCCGAAGCCAGGGAAGCGTTTGTCCCACGCCGCGAGCGCGCGCAGGTAACCCAGGTATGGTCCGTCGTCGGGACCGGTCGCCTCGCCGGGCATCAACATCGGGATACCGGGCGGGTAGGGGACGACACTCGTGGCGAGCACGCGATTCGCCAGCTTGTCGAGCGGCACGTGCTCGATTTGATCCTTCACCAGGTACTGATAGGCGGCATTTGGCGTCAGCTTGATCGGAGGCAGCGTCGAGAATGCCTCTGAGAGCCAGTGCGTCTGCCGCGTCTCCTTGAGCATGGCGAACATCTGGTCGGCCAGATCGCGCAGCCCGATGCTTCCGTACCCATCGGGGTAGTTGCCGACGAGCTCGGGCAGCGCTTCGCTCAATGAGGTATTGCTGTCGTAGTCGCGCTTGAAGTCGAGCAGCGCGTTGAGCAGCGTACCCCACTTTCCCTTTGTGATGCCGATCGAAAAGAGCAGCAGGATCGTGAAGTCTGTCGTCTTCTCGACTTCCACGCCGCGGCGGTGGAGATAGGCCGTCACCAGCGTCGCCGGGATGCCACGCTTATCCAATCCCCCCTCGCCGGCCACGCCCGGTGTCACGATCGAGACCTTGATCGGGTCGAGCATGCAGTATCCGTCTTCGATGTTCCCAAACCCGTGCCACGCCTCTCCAGGGTGCAGCACCCAGGCGTTGGGCTCGCGCGTGAGGAAATCGGGAGACGCGTCGGCGAACGCCACTTCCTTGCCGCCCTTGCCTGGTTTCACGGTGTCCGGGTTCCAGGTATTGAAGAACCACTCCTTCTTCGCAGCGAACTCGCGATGCACGCGCCCCATGGTTTGCCGGAATGCCACCGCTTCCTGAATCGACTCGGCGGTGATCGCGATGCCCCCCGGACCGTCCATCATCGCCGCCGTGACATCGTTTGAGACGACGATCGGATAGAGCGGTGATGTCGACGCGTGCAGCATGTAGGATTCGTTGAAGCGCGCGTGGGGGATCGGGCTGCGCCCATCACGGATGTGCAGGAACGACGCCTGGGACAGTGCGGCGAGCAGCTTGTGCGTCGAGTGGGTAGCGAAGATGGTCGGCCCCTTGGTGTAGTCCTTGGGATCCCCGTACATCGCGTGGCGGTCCCGGTACAAGGGGTTGAAGCGTGCGTAGGCGTACCACGCCTCATCGAAGTGAATCCGGTCGACGCTCGGGTCCAGGAGCTCCGTCACCCGACGCGCATTGTAGCAGAGCCCGTCGTAGGTCGAGTTCGTGATGATCGAATGAACGGGCCGCGTGTCGACCCCTTTCGTGACGAGGGGGTTTGCTTTGATCGCCGCCTTGATCGCGTCCGGCGTGAGCCGGTCGGGAAGAATAGGACCAATGATGCCGTAGCGGTTGCGCACGGGGACCAAATAGGTCGGGATGGCGCCGGTCATCACCAGACTGTGCTCGATGGACTTGTGGCAGTTCCGGTCGCATAAGGCGATCTGGTCGCGAGCCACGGCGGCCATGAAGATCACGCGATTGGACATGGACGTGCCGTTCGTCACCGAGTATGTCCGGTGTGCGCCGAAAACGCGCGCGGCGTATCTCTCATGTCCGCCCATCGGTCCAGTGTGATCCAGCAGCGACCCCAGTGCGCCCACACTGATCGAGAGATCCGACCGGAGCAGGTTCTCACCGAAGTAGTCGAAGAACATCCGGCCGACGGGCGACTTGAGGAATGCCGTCCCGCCGGTGTGGCCCGGCGTATGCCAGGAGTATTCGTACTCCTGGCTGAACTTCATGACGGCCGCCGCCAGCGGGGGCATCATCACGTCGAGGTAGCGGCGCATGGCGGCAACCACGCGTCCCCCGACGAATGCCGCCGTGTCCTCGAGCGTCCAGATGTATTCGTCCACCATCTCCATCACGTCGATGGGAATCGACGATACGTCGCCGCGCTCAGCCATCAGGAAGATCGGAACCTTGTCGTTGCGTGAGCGCACGAGCTCCAGCAGCGCGCGGGCCGTGGCGTGATCGCCATCGCCGTCGCTGCCGAGCGTCCAGTCCACCAGCACGGCATGAATGGCCGAATCCGACTGGACGACGGACATGCCGTCCTCGGCGGAAAGCGCTTCGACGACATCAATCGCGCGGCCCTTCAGCTCCTGTACCAGCGCCCGGGCCGCATGACCTTCGGCGGTCGGAGTCGGGAGCTCGTCGTCAATCATGAGCGCCCGCAGCTGGATGCGCTTGATGCTTCGCTCGATCATATCAGCAGGTCCTCACTCGTCACTCCGGCCGTGTGTTCCACCGATAAAACGCCAGCGCAGTTGCATCCGGCTCGCCGAACCACTGGACATAAAGCGCCCGGAATTCGGGTGTGGGATACAGCCGGCTGAGCGTGTGATTCACGAGCGTGCTGAAGACGTCGTCGCCCTTGGGGAGCGGCAATGCGAAGGCCTCATAGGTAAAGTACCGGTCCAGCACCGCGAGGTCTTTTCCCGAGGGATTGTGAGCGATGGCATCGAGCAGGATGGCGCGGTCCGCGAAGAACACGCTCGCCCGGCGCTTCTCCACCGCCGTAATGCCGTCGTCATAGCCTGCCACCGGCGTCACTTTCGCGGTGAGCTTGAATTCATTCAGCTTTCCGGCCAACCACGGCTCGGCTGTCGTCCCCTTGATGAACGTGAACGTCTGGGTTTGCAGCAGCTGGCCCGCCGAAGCCCGCCACGTCGGGCTGGACGGCGGTTTTTGGTTCAGAACCTCGGACAGACGTTCCGGGGCATCCTTGCGCAGCAGCGCGCCGATCCCTCCCGGAAAGACGGCGAGGGAGAAGTCGACTTCATCCCTGCGGCTCCACGTGTCGGTGTCGGCCGCGCAGAACGCATCGACCTTGCCGGTGCTGACGGCAGCGAATCGATCAGCGGGACCGAGCGGGACCCACTCCACCGTCAACGTTTGCAGGCCCAACTGAGCCTTCACCGCGTCACTCACCTTGTGGCACAGCGCGACCGTGAATCCGGCCGCGTTTCCCGATTGATCGCGGAACGAAAACGGCCGCGCGTCGGGTTGATAGCCGAACCGGATCTTGCCGCTCTGCTTGATCCGCGCGAGAGTGGCCGAGGTGGGCGCTGCAGCCTTTTGGGCGACGAGGGCAGGTGCCGGCGCCGCGAGCGCAAGGCAGATGATGGCGCAGGCCGCGCGTGTGATGCGTCGGTGCATGACGTCTCTCCTTTCCACAGGTGCGGTCGTCCTCATGCGCGGGCCGGCTGATTGACTCCGGGCTCCGGAACACCGCCACGCGAACTCGTACGCCCGCCGACGAAGCGGTAGGCGATGAATCCCCAGAGCAGGTACGTCAGCGACGCCACCAGCATGCCGCCCATGACGGCCTCGAATCCCGAGGCGTAGAGCGCGTACGTGCTGTACAGCATCGCGATCACCGACACGATCATGTTGCGCCGATACACGTTCGGCGGGGCGTTGGCCGTCTTCATCATCACCCCCAAAGCCGACAGCGCGATGATGTAGGGAATCACGTTGGTGACGACCGCCAGGTTCACGAGCTTCCCAAACTGCTTGCTCAGGTTGGGCGAAATCGTGGAGAGCGCGAGCAGGCTTTGAACGACGCCGAGCACGAGCATGCCGACGATCGGCGCTCCCGCCGCGTTGACCTTCGAGAACAGTTTGGGGAACATGCGTTCGTCGGCAGCCGCCTTGCCGGTCGACGCGATGGTGAACTGCCAGCCGAGCAGGGAGCCGAGACAGGCGAGCACCGCCAGCCCCATGACGATGCGACCCACGGTCGGGTTGAACATGTGGGCAAACGCGGTACCGAACGGGCCGGTGGACTTCGCCAGCTCGTCGTTCGGCACGATGCCCTGGATCACGGTCGTCGAGAGGATGTAGATGACGCCAGCGCCCAAGGTGCCGAACAGGCAGGCGAGGGGCACATTGCGCTTCGGGTTCTCGACGGCGTCCGAGTTCTGTGCGGCGCTCTCCATACCGAGGAACGCCCACAGGGTGAGCGAAATGCTCGATCCGATCCCTGCGCCCAGGCTCAGCCCCTGGGGATTCCACGCGGCCGAGAAGGTGGCACCGCTGAACCAGAACCAGCCGATGATCGAGAGCATGCCGACTGGCAGAATGACGCCCCACACCGTGATGGAGCCGATTTTTCCGGTGACCGAGGGACCGCCGAAGTTGGCGGCCGTCGTGAGCCACAGGAGCGCGATCACGCCGAGGCACGTCGCAATCGGCGCCGAGGAGAGCCACGGCACGAACGTGGAGAGGTAGCCGACGGCGGAAATCCCGATCGCGACGTTGCCGATGGCGAGGGACAGAAAGTACAAGAAGAAGACAAGGAAATATCCATCCTTGCCGTAGGCGTCCTCGGCGTAGGCCGACATGCCGCCGGGGCGTTGATTGAAAATGCCCGCCTGGGCGAAGCCGTAGGCGATCGCCATCGAGCCGAGCGCGGTCACGCCCCAGGAGAGCAGCGAAATCGCGCCGACCTGAGCCATGTTCGTCGGCAGCATGATGATGCCGGAGCCCATCATGTTCACCGCGACGATGAACGTGAGCTGCAGCAGATTCATTTTCTTCTTAGGCTCGGCCACGAGGTCCCCCCTTGTTCGCCTGCTGTTCCATCGCTGAAGTGCTGACGACGTAGGTGTGGAACTTGATGCGCCCGTCGACCGCGAATTCGACCATTGAAGGGGGGCGCTCAGCCCTTCACGCAGTAGATGTGATAGGTGCCGTCGTGCTCCTCAGTGCCTTCGACTTCCTTGGCGAATCCGGGAAACCGCTCGCCCCACTCCTGGACCGCGCGCAGGTACGTCAGCCAAGGGCCGTCAGCAGGGCCGATGTTCTCGCCGGGCATCACGATCGGAATTCCTGGAGGGTAGGGAATCACCCCGACGCCGACGACTCGATTCGCCATCTTGTCGAGGGGTACCTTCTCGGCCTGACCTGCCATCAGGAGCTGGAAGGCGCGCCGGGGCGTCATCGCGGGCGTGGGGAGCGTGGCGTATGCCTGGGCCTGCCAATGTCCCTGCCGCCCTTCCTTCATATAGGCCCACATCTCGTTGCCCAGGTCCTTCAGCCCCATTCCGGCGTAGCGCTCGGGCGCGGCGGCGGCCACGCCGGGCAGCACGTCCGTGAGTGGCGCGTTGTGGTCGTAGTCCGTCTTGAAGTCGAGCAGCGTGTTCAGCAGCGTGCCCCATTTTCCCTTGGTAATGCCCACGGAAAAGAGGAACAGCACCATGTGGTCGGTGGTCCGCGACGGCACGATGCCGTGCCGGCCGAGATAGGCGGTGACGATGTCCGCGGGGATGCCTGTGGCGTCGAACGTGCCGTCCTGCTTCATGCCCGGGCACACGATGCCGAACTTGATCGGGTCGAGCATGCACCAGTTGTCCGGGATGTCGTCGAAGCCGTGCCAGGACTCCCCCGGATGCAAGATCCAGCAGGAGGGTTCGGTGCTGAGGAGCTCGGCGGGCGCTTCGTGGAACGGGACGCGCTTTCCGGTCTTCGGGTCTTTGACCTCGGTGGCGTTCCACGGCGCGAAGAACCAGTCTTTTTTCGCGACGAACTCGTGGTGCACTCGCGCCACGGCCAGCCGGCACGCGACCGCCTCGTCGATCACATCCTGCGTGAGAGTTTGTCCTGCCGGTCCGTCCATCATGGCGGCTGCGACTTCGTTCGACGCGATCAGCGCGTAGAGCGGTGACGTGCTCGCTTGTGCGGCGTAGGCCTCGTTGAAGCGGCCGTGATCGATCGCCCCGCGGCCGTCGCGGATGTGGATGTAAGACGTCTGGGACAGCGCGGCGAGCAGTTTGTGGGTCGAATGTGTCGCGAACACCGTGGGACCATCTTTCGGATGCTCGGCGGGATTGCCGCGCATCGCGTGGCGGCTCGTGTACATCGGATTGAAGCGGGCGTAGGCGTACCACGCCTCGTCGAAGTGGATGCGGTCCACGCTCTTGGCGAGACGCTCCTGCGCGTCGGCGGCGTCGTAACACATACCGTCGTATGTGCAGTTCGTCACCACCGCGTAGACGGGGCGCTTGGCTGACGCATTTTTCGCGAGCGGATTCTGCGCGATGCTTTCCGCGATGGCCTTCGGCTCGAGCCGCGACGGGGGGATCGGACCGATGATGCCGTAGCGGTTGCGCGTGGGGCGCAGGAACACGGGGATGCCGCCGCTGATGGCGAGCCCCTGCTCGATGGACTTGTGGCAATTGCGGTCGCACAGCGCGATCTCGCCGTCGCCCACACAGGCGCTCATGATCGCCCGGTTGGATCCCGAGGTCCCGTTCAGCACCGAGTACGACCGCTGCGCGCCAAAGACGCGTGCGGCGTAGCGCTCGCTCGCGCCGATCGGTCCCAGGTGGCCCAGGAGCGAGCCCAGTGCCGCGCGCTCGATCCCCATGTCCGAGCGGAACAGGTTCTCGCCGTAGTAGTCGAAGAACGCGCGTCCAATGGGCGACTTGAGAAAGGCGACGCCGCCCTGGTGCCCGGGCGCGGCCCACGAGTACTCCCGGTCTCTGTCATAGCGTGAGAGCGCGGCGGCGAAGGGCGGGAGCAGGCCCTGGATGTAGCGCTCGATCGCTGCCACAGCCCGACCACCGATGAACGCGGCGGTGTCTTCGAGGATCCAGATGAACTCGTCAACCAGCGTCGCGACCTCGATGGTGACGGTCCCCGTGATGCTCCGGTCCGCCATGAGGAACACCGGCACCTTGGCGTTGCGCGCGCGCAGCGTGCGGAGCAGGGTGGTTGCCTCCGCATGGGTGCGCCCGTCTTCCTTGCCGATGGTCCAGCTGAGGAAGAAACCATGCAGGGCGGCGTCGGAGACCACGTGTGCCAGGCCGTCCGCGATCGACAACGCTTCAACGACCTCGATCCCGCGCCCGCGGAGCTCGTCGGCGAGCGTATGGACGGCCCGGCCGCCGGCCGTGATCGCCCCGTTCAGCTTGTCGTCAACGATCAGCACCCGGCGGGTCAGCGGACGCGCGGTGCCGGCGATCACGCGGGACCTCGCGCGCTGCGCTCCCTAGTAGGCATACGCGATATAGATCATTCCGTACGTGAAGTTCGAGGAGCGGCCGTAAAGTTGGGTGGCTGCTGCCTGTGGATGGGCGAGCGCTGCCACGAAGCTCACGATGAAGTTGCTGTTGACGCTCCAATCGGTGTACGCGTCGAGCTCGGTCGCCACGTCCTTGGACGTCGCGACTCCGGTCAACTGGTCGAGCTTGAACACATAACCGATGAGGCCGCCGCCCACGGATTCGCCCGGCTTGACATGTACGCGAACCTGGTGCGAGACGAGGTTTGAGTTGGAGAGGAAGTATTCCCCGCCGATCTCGCCCTGCCACCAGGTGCCCCAGTCGTGGAAGCCGGGGAGCAGCATGTCGAACGACTCGTTGGCGGGGGTAGCAGGGTCGTCGCCCTGGAAGAACGCGTACCGGTAAGAGAGCTTGGGTGTCCACGTCACCTTGGACAGCTCGTATGCGCCGAGGACGTTCCATGCCGTGGACTTCCGCAGATCGCCGTTGTCCTCGCGCGCGTATTCGGCCTCGAAGGAGAGATTCGGAAGTTTGCGCAGCGGTGCGGTGTACGCCCGCAGGTTGAAGACGTTCAGGCCGTCCCGGTTGGGCACCGAGTCGGACATGAAGTGCAGGTAACTCGCCCCGAGCGTCGTATGCTCGCCCATGGCCCGCTCGTAGTTCGCCCCAGCCACCCGGGTGCCTGTCTCGGCTTCCGGGACCTCGTTGCGATCCAGGTAGAAGGCCTCGAGCGTGTTCTTCTTCGCGTGGAAGCGCGCGATGCCGGCGAACGCCCACGCTTTGCGCGCGTTGCTCCAGAAGCCGCCGCGAGTGCCGCCTTCGCCGCCGCCGTCCCACAACAGGAGTCCATGGCCGATCTTGTACTGCGCGCGCCCCACCGTGAATTCGAGCGCGTTCTCTCCGACGGACAACGCCTTGCCGGAGCGCCAGCCCACGTACAGGTCTTCGATCATGAACGAGGATGCCTCGGAGCCGACGAGCGGCGGCGGAGCGGAGTACGTGCGCTCACCTACCGCGCTGATCTTTCCGAAGAACTCCCCCTTGCCGGCGCGATACGTGCCGGAGAGGGCGGGCTTCGCGTAGCTCTCGAACCAGTTGTCGCTCAGGTTGCCGGAGGGATCAGGCCTGACGTCGGTGTAGAGGGAATTCCCGAATCCGAATGCGCCGAGACCGGCGTCGAGATTGAACGTCCAGTGAATTTTTTTCGGCAGGCCCGTCGGTCGCGCTTCGTGCCTTTGAGCCCGCGCCTGACCTGCCATCGCCACGAGCATGCAGCCAATGAACAAGCCCCGAAAACGCATTGGAGACTCCCCTGTCGCATGGAAGGGACAGCGTAGGCACTAGTCTGGCCGTGCCCCCGGGGGGGTCAGTATTGGACCTTTGTTCTATTCCACCTCCTTACGCCACAAGTGACATTGCCATTCGGATCCGTCTCTCTCATCCCGAACGGGGGAGCACTTGCCATGGCTGTGATGCTCCGGACCAGCGCCGTGGGCTGTGCGGTGATGCTATTCGCGACGGCGTGTCGCGGTGATCGCGCCAAAGCCGCCCCCAGCGTCGTGGATGTCGTCGTCGCACCGGTGCAAGTGCGCGACGTCCCGATCATCATGGAGTGGGCGGCCCAGACGTTCGGGGCGAACGACGTCGAGATTCGCGCGCGCGTGAAGGGGTTCTTGACGAACAAGGCATATAAGGAAGGATCGCTGGTGCACCGCGGCGATCCTCTGTTCCAGATCGATCCCCAGGAGTATCAGTCCGCCGTCGCCCAGGCTCGGGCCACACTCAGCGCGGCCCAGGCCGGTCTTTCGAAGGCCAACGCCGACGTCGCACGTCTGAGACCGCTCGCCGAGCGCAATGCGGTGAGTCGCCAGGACCTCGATCATGCCGTTGCGGCTCAGGAGGGAGCCGCAGGGCAGGTGGCCGCCACGCGCGCCGCCATGAACACCGCGCAGCTCAACCTCGGCTACACCAAGATCACGAGTCCCATCACCGGCCTGGTCGGCGTGTCGCAGGCAGATGTGGGCTCTCTCGTCGGTAGTCCCGGCCCAACGTTGCTGACCGTCGTCTCGCAGGTGGACACGGTCAAAGTGAAGTTCCGCATTTCCGAATCGGAGTACTTGCAGCTCGCGCGGGCGTTGGGCGACTCGAGCGCGACGCGCACGAGGGCAGTTGGCGAGGCGCGACTGGAGCTGGTGCTCTCCGACGGCTCGGTGTACAAGCACAAGGGGCGGGTCGTCACCGTCGATCGAAACATCGATCCGGCAACGGGGACACTGGGCATCGAGGCGTTGTTTCCCAATCCTGAAGGACTCCTGCGCCCGGGCCAGTTCGGGCGGCTGCGGGCGCCCGTCACGACGCGCACCAACGCGATCCTTGTGCCCCAACGAGCCGTGCGTGAAATGCAGGGGACGTTCAGCGTGGGCGTACTCAAACCCGACAGCACCGTCGAGGTCCGCCCCGTCAAGGCAGGGGCACGCGTCGGGAGCGACTGGGTGGTCGAGACGGGGCTCGTGGCCGGGACGGTGATCGTCGTCGAGGGAATGCAGAAGGTGCGGCCCGGCGTGAAGGTGCGGGCCACGCAGGCGGCGCCCGATAGCGCTCACGCCACGCAAGTGTCCGACACCTCAACCCGGCACTGATCCATGGCTGACTTTTTCATCCGACGGCCCACGGTCGCGATCGTCATCGCGATCGTGACCGTGTTGCTCGGCCTGGCCACGTTGCAGAAGCTTCCCATCGAGCAGTACCCCAGTCTCGCGCCCCCCACGATTCGCGTCGAAACGACCTATCCCGGCGCGTCCGCCGAGGTCGTGGAGCAGTCGGTCGCGACGCCGATCGAGCAGCAGGTCAACGGCGTCGACAACATGATCTATATGAAGTCGCTCAATACGAGCGACGGGCGCATGCTGCTCGATGTGTCGTTCGAGGTCGAGATGAATCGCGACATGGCGAACGTGCTCACCCAGAACCGGGTGTCGCAGGCCCAGTCGCGGCTGCCGCAGGAGGTCACGCAGCAGGGCGTGACGGTGAAGAAGATCAATCCCAGTATCCTGAACGTCATCTCGCTCTATTCCCCGAACGGGACCTACGACGCCCAGTTCCTGAATAACTACGCGATGATCAACGTCCGCGACGCGATTCTCCGCGTTCCGGGCGTGGCGCAGGTCGACCTGTACGGCGGCGCGGAATACAGCATGCGGATCTGGCTCCGGCCCGACCGGCTCGCAACGCTCGGGCTGACGGCGTCGGACGTTATTTCCGCGATCAAAGAGCAGAACCTGCAGGCACCCGCCGGAAAAGTCGGAGATGAGCCCGCACCGCCGGGCCAGGAGTTCACTTACACGGTGCGCGCGCCCGGGCGCCTGGTGACTCCCGAGGAGTTCGACAACATCATCGTGCGGCAGACGGCGGGCGGCGGCATCGTGCGGATCCGCGACGTCGGCCGGACGTCGCTGGGTAGCGAGAACTATCGCTCGTTCGGACGATTGGACGGCAAGCCCGCGGGCGTGCTCGCCGTGTACCTCCTGCCGGGGGCCAACCAGCTCAAGTCCGCCGAGGGCATCTATCACACGCTCGACGAGCTGAAGAAGTTCTTCCCGGCGGACATGGACTACAAGATCACCTACGACACGACGCCCGCCGTCGAGGCCTCGATCGAGTCGATTCTCCACACCCTGATCGAGGCGTTCATTCTCGTTACGCTGGTGGTCTTCATATTCTTGCAGAGCTTCCGGGCGACGCTGATCCCGTTGTTGACGGTGCCGGTGTCGCTCATCGGCACGTTCATCTTCTTCCCGATGCTGGGCTTCTCGCTCAATACACTCACCATGTTCGGTCTGGTGTTGGCGATCGGCATCGTGGTGGACGACGCGATCGTGGTGGTCGAAGCCGTCATGCACCATATCGAGCACGGCAAGACCCCGCAGGAGGCGACGGTCCAGGCGATGAAGGAAGTGTCCGGCCCCGTGATCGCGATCGCGCTCATTCTGTGCGCGGTGTTCGTTCCGGTCGCCTTGCTCGGCGGTCTCACGGGACGCCTGTACCAACAGTTCGCGCTCACCATCGCGATCTCGGTGCTGCTCTCGGCGTTCAGCGCACTGTCACTCTCGCCGGCCCTGTCGGCGATGATCCTGAAGCCTGGTCATGGGCCCTCGAAAGGGCCGCTCGGGAAGTTCTTTGGCTGGTTCAACCGGGTGTTCGAGCGCACCACGAGCGGCTACGTGACTGTTTCGCGCCTATTCGTGCGGCGCGCAGTGTTGGCGCTCGGCGTGATCGGCATCGCGACGCTTGCGTCTGGAGGCCTGGCGCGCGTGCTTCCCGGCGGGTTCGTGCCGGACGAGGATCAGGGCATCTTCATGATCAACGTCCAGCTGCCGCTCGGCTCGTCGCTGCAACGCACCGATGCCGTGCTACGCCAGATCGAAGGCGTTCTGGCGCAGACCGAAGGCGTCGACGCGTGCAATGCCATCGGTGGGTTGGGCATGCTGACCAACAGCTTCAGCCCCGAGTTCGGCTCGTTCTTCTGCCGGCTCAAGCCGTGGGACCAGCGCAAGGGGAAGGCGCTGCATGTGGCGGGTATCCAGCGTACCGTGGGGGCCGCACTGGCACAGATTCCCGGCGCGGTCGCGTTCCCGTTCATGCCTCCGACCATCTCCGGTTTCGGCGCCGCGGGCGGCTTCAACTTCCTGCTGCAAGACCGGAGCGGCACGCTGACCGTGGAGGACCTCGGCCGGCAGACGCAGGCGTTCCTGACCGACGCGCGGCAGCGACCCGAGCTGGCGAATCTCTTCACCTCGTTCAATGCCACGACGCCGCAGATCTCTGTGACGCTCGATCGCGAAAAGGCACGTGAGCTGGGCATTCCGATCAACGACGTGTTCCAGGGTCTCTCGGCCTTCATGGGGGGTGCCTACGTCAACGACTTCAACCGGTTCGGCCGCCTCTACCGGGTGTACGTGCAGGCCGAGTCGCAGTTCCGGGCGCGCCCCGAGAACATTGGGCAACTGTACGTGCGCAGCAAAACCACGAACGACATGGCTCCGCTGTCCACACTGCTCCACGTGACGCCGTCGTCCGGGACGGAGATTACAACGCGGTTCAATCTGTTTCGGTCGGTCGAGATCACGGGCGTGCCGGCGCCGGGTTACAGCTCCCAGCAGGCGATGAAGGCGCTCGAAACGGTGGCCCACGCGGTGTTGCCGCCCGAGATGGGCTTTGCCTATTCGGGCATGTCGTACCAGGAGAAGGTCGCGCCGCCCGCCGCCCCGACGTTCATTCTCGCCATCGTGTTCGTCTTCCTGCTCCTCGCGGCGCAGTACGAGAGTTGGCGGCTCCCATGGGCCGTGCTGCTCGACACGCCGCTCGTCGCCCTGGGGGCATTCCTCGGCGCCTGGGTGTTCGGCTTCGACAACAACGTGTACGTCCAGGTCGGTCTGATCATGCTCATTGGTCTCGCGGCGAAGAACGCGATTCTGATCGTCGAGTTCGCGAAAATGAAGCAGGAGCAGGGGTCGAGCATCGAAGACGCCGCTCTCGAAGGAGCGAAACTGCGGTTTCGCCCCATCCTCATGACCGCGTTCGCCTTCATCCTGGGTTGCATCCCGCTGATGCGGGCGAGCGGCTCCGGCGCCGCATCCCAGAACGTGATGGGCACGGCGGTGGTCTTCGGGATGCTGATCGCAACGGTCATTGGGCTGTTCATCATTCCGGGACTGTACGCCTGGACGCAGCGCTGGAGCTTCGGCAAGAAGAAGGCGCCTGACGAGAAGGCAGCCGACAAGAAACCGGCGCCCGCGCCTGCGCCGGCCCTCGCCGCGAAGGCGCCGACCGCTCACTGATGCCACGCCTCCATCGCCGGCTGGGGCTGGTCCTGCTTGGCACGGTCGCAGCGGCGTGCGCCGTCGGACCGAACTTCAAAGCGCCGCCAACCGCCGCCCCGGAGCACTGGCGCGACACGACGATATCCACCCAGGACTCGTCCTACGCCAACCTGGCGTGGTGGGAGGTCCTGGGCGACACCACTCTCCAACAGCTCGTTCGCATCGCCTTGCGGGAGAACCGCGATCTGCGCATCGCGCTCGCGCATGTGAACGAGGCTCGCGCCAGGCTCGGCATCCAGCAGCTCGAGTTTCTGCCGCAGATCGACGTCGGGGCGACGGCTGCCGCGGTCAAGGTAAGCGACTCTCTCCTGGGTCTCCGGACCGGTCAGTACGGTCTCTTTCAGGTGGGCGCGACGGTGAGCTGGGAGCTCGACTTCTTTGGTCGCCTGCGCCGGCTCAACGAATCGGCCAAGGCGAGTCTGCTGGGCACGGAATACGCGCGCCGTGCGGTCATCGTCACGGTGGTGGGCGACGTCGCGCGCGCGTATCTCGAGCTGCGCGATCTCGACCAGCAAACCGTCATTGCGGAGTCGATCGTCGTGACGCGGCGGCGGTCGCTGGACCTCGCGCGGGCGCGCTTCGAAGGCGGGCTCACGTCGGAGCTCGACGTGCGCCAGGGTGAGTCGGAGTTGGCGGGCTCGGAGGGGCGTGTCGCGAACATTCGCCTCCAAGCCAGCCAGAAGGAGCAGGAGCTGAATGTGCTGTTGGGGCGCATGCCCGGCACGGTGCCACGTGGCGCGTCGCTCATCCACCAGACGTTCCGCACGCAGATTCCCCCCGGCTTACCGTCCACGCTGCTGCAGCGTCGGCCCGATATCCGCCAGGCCGAGGCGGAACTGCGGTCAGCCAACGCCATGATCGGTGCGGCGATCGCGGCGCGGTTTCCCACGATTTCGCTCACCGGCGCCGCGGGCACGCGCACCGACGCCGTCGAGAACCTGTTCCAGGTCGGGACCGGCTTCTGGCACCTTGCCACGAATGTTCTGCTCCCGATCCTCAACGCCGGTCGGAGTGGCAAGCAAGTCAAGGTGGAGCGCGCGCGGACGGAAGCCGCCGTGGCGCATTACGACCAGATCGTCCTGAACGCGTTCCGCGAGGTCGAGAACGGGTTGGTCGCGCTGCAGCAGCTACAGATCGAGGTCGGTGCCGCGGTGCGTCAGGTGGCGGCCGCGCGACGTGCTGTCGGCCTGGCGGGCGACCGTTACCAGGGAGGTGTCGACAGCTACACGACGCTACTCGACGCCCAGCGTGTGCTCGCCGACGCCGAGCTGGGGGAATCAGGCCTGCAGCGCCAGCAACGCGTCGCCGTCGTGCAGTTGTATCGGGCCCTGGGCGGCGGCTGGGACCCCGTGACGGACACGCTGGCGATTCCGCATCCCGCGCGGTAGAGCCGTCGTTCAAGAATGTCCAACATCGGTCTTCCCTGACCGTTGGACTTTCTACTTCTTCTGCGCTCAATTTCGACTCATATGGCGGACAGAGCTGGAGTCAACGGTGGGGTGACGAAGCCCCAACCGCGTGAGCGCAGGACGCCCGCGCGGGCGAGCCGCCGTGTCCGCAAATCGGTGCTGCAGACCAACGACGGCGAGCCGATCCACATCGTCCATGTCGCGGCAGAGTGCTGGCCCTACGCGCGCTCGGGCGGCTTGGGTGAGGCCGTCGCCAGTCTCGCCACCTACCAGTCCGCCGCCCGCCTCCCGACCGCGGTCGTCATGCCGCTGTATCAGCAGGTCCGCTCTGTCGTCAGCTCGATGGAGCCGGTTGGGGCTCCCTTTCCGGTGCAACTCGGGCCGACCAAGGAAATCGCGCGGCTCTGGCGTGCCAAAGGCACGCCCCGCGGCACCAATGTGCTGTTCGTGGAGCATCCCGGCTTTTTCGATCGCCCCGCGTTGTATGGGGAAGGCCGCGACTACCCCGACAATCACCGGCGGTTTGCATTCTTCTCGCTGGCGGCGCTGGCCGCGCTGCCACGCATTACCCGGGGCAGAGCCATCCTGCACGCGCATGATTGGCACGCCGCGCTCTCACTCGTCTATCTGCGCTCGGCGCTGGCCCGGCATCCGTACTATCGCCAGGTGCCCGCGGTCTTATCGGTGCACAACGCCGGGTACCAGGGTCATTTTCCCCCTGCGACACTGCCCGAGATCGGCATCCCCTGGGACCTGTTCAACTGGGAGTTTCTCGAGTGGTACGACAAGGTGAACTGGCTGAAAGGCGGCCTGATTTCCGCCGACACCGTGGTTACGGTCAGCGCGACGCACGCGCGCGAGCTGCAGTCGCCCGAAGGGGGCTTCGGTCTCGGCGACACGTTTCGCGCCCTGCGCGACCGGTTGTTCGGCATCACCAACGGGATCGACGCCGACATCTGGGATCCCGCGCGTGATCCCCACATCGCCGCCCGCTTTACGGCACAGGATCTCGAGGGCAAGCGGCAAGACAAGGCCGCGCTGCAGGCGCGCTTTGGACTCACGCAAAACCCCCGCACGCCCGTCTTCGGCATGGCGGCGCGACTCGTCGCGCAAAAGGGGCTCGACCTCCTCATCGACGGGCGCGCGCTCGGCGCGACCGATGCGCAATACATCTTTCTGGGGCAGGGAGAGCGGCGCTACGTCGAGGCCCTCAAACAGCTCGCGGCACGCGCGCCCGATCGCATTGCCGTCGAGACGGCCTTCAGTGACCCGCTCGAGCACGTGGTCATCGCGGGCGCCGACATGCTGTTGATGCCGTGCCAGTATGAGCCCTGCGGCCTCACCCAGATGCGGGCGCAACGCTTCGGCACGCTCCCCGTGGCGCGTCGCACCGGTGGTCTCAACGACACGATCGACGACGGGATCACCGGATTCCTGTTCGACCAGTTCTCCGTACCCGCGTTCGCGTCCGCGCTCGACCGCGCCCTCCGCCATTATCACGACGAGCGTGGCTGGCAGGCGCGCATGCGCAAGGCGATGGCGAAGAATTTCAGCTGGCAGCGCTCGGCGCTGAAATACCTCGCCGTGTACCTCAAGGCGCTCGAGGTGGCCGAGCGTACCGGACGCAGCACGGACTGATGGATTTCGTTCTCGCGCTGCATAGCCACCTCCCGTACGTGCTCAACCACGGCCGCTGGCCGCACGGCAGCGATTGGCTGTGCGAAGCGGCGATCGATACGTATCTGCCGCTGCTGGAGACGCTGCGCGGGCTGGCCGTCGACGGGGTCCCCTCGCCGCTCACGATCGGCTTTACGCCGGTGCTCGCCAACCAGCTCGTGTCCCGGACGTTCGCCGCCGAGCTCGAGGCGTACTTCCAGCAGCGACTCACGGCCTGCGATGAGGCCGCCACGACGCTGGCGGGGACGACCGATGAGCCGCTCATTCCGCTCACGGTCTACTGGCGTGAGCGCTTGCAGCGGCTGCGCGCGCTGTTTCGATCGGTCAACGGCAACCTCGTCGCCCCGTTCCGCGCGCTCGAAGAGGCCGGACACATCGAGATCATGGGCGGCGCCGCGACGCACGGTTTCTCACCACTGTTGGGATGCGATGAGAGCGTACGGTTGCAGTTCCTGCTGGGTCGCGCGGAACACGAGCGCTTGTTCGGGCGCAAGCCGGCGGGCTGCTGGCTTCCCGAATGCGCCTATCGCGGACGGGGAACGTGGCGGCCACTTCCCGAGGCGCCGTGGTCGGGAGAACGCCCCGGCACCGACGAGTTCGTCGCAGCGGCGGGATTCCGGTATTTCTTCACCGACGCGCACCAGGCCGCGGCCGGAACACCGCTGAGTGTCTACGAGGACGACCTGCCCATGGGCGCGGAGCGATTCGACCTCCATGGCCGGCCTCAGCGCGGCACGCCCTACGCGGGAATCATCGAGAACTCGCCGTACCAGGCGTACCGCTTGTCATCACGGCCCGGCGCCGCCGTCGCCGCGTTAGTGCGCGATCCCGTCGCCTCCGCCCAGGTCTGGAGTCGCCACACCGGGTATCCGGGCGACGGTACGTACCTCGAGTTCCACAAAATCCGCTGGCCGGGTGGCCTCAAGCTCTGGCGCGTGACAGGGAATGGCGTCGACCTGGGCGACAAGCAGCCTTATGATCCAACGGCGGCGCGCTGGCGCGCGCGTGATCACGCCAAACACTTTGTCCACCTGCTCGATCAGATCGCACGAGACGAAGAAGACAAGGGCGCTGACGGTGGCACGGTCGTCGCGTCGCCGTTCGACACTGAGCTGTTCGGCCACTGGTGGTTTGAGGGACCGGATTTTCTCGGCGAGGTGTACCGGTCGTTCAGCAACGACCTGGACGTGCATCCCGCCACCGCGAGCCACCACCTGCGCGAGCACCCGCCCGCAACGGCGCTGCAGCTCGCGGCGGGATCGTGGGGGGCGAACGGCGACTACAGCATGTGGCTCAATGATGAAACGTTGTGGACATGGCGGCGGCTCTGGCCACTGGAGCGGAGTTTTTGGAACGCGGTGCCGGCGGCGCTCGGCGTGCCGGCGGCGCGCCCGATCCTGGCTCAGGCGGCGCGTGAGCTGCTGCTGGCGCAGGCCTCTGACTGGCAGTTCATCATCTCGACGGGAGAAGTCGCCGACTACGCGACGCGCCGCTTCAACGACCACTGCAACGATCTCGAGCGGTTGCTCGCGGCGCTCGCGAACACGGAGGATCTCGAATCGGGTGCGGCGCTCGCCGATGAGCTGCGGTGGCGCGACGACATATTCCCGGACATTCTGCCGCACGTTGCAGCGGCAGGGAAGGCGTCCTAGACCTTCATCAGTCGTGCCCGCCGATGTACAAGCGGATCATTTTCTCCCAGTAGGGCCAGTCATGGGACCAGCCGTCCCAGATGCGCAGCGCGTTCCCGATCCCTTTGCCCCACAGCTTGCCGGACATTTCACGGTTGTTCTCACACGCGGGATCGTGCTCGCCGATCGCCAGGATGATGTCTTGCCGCTGGAATGCGGCCAGGCGTGCTGGATCGTGCTCGTGACCCATGAAATCGAACGGGTTACATGCATACACATTGGCGTCGGAGTAGCCGCCCGTCAGACGCTTGATGTCGTACGTGCCCGAGAGGCCAATGATACGATTCACGACGTGCGGATTGCGGAGCCCGAAGCAGAGCGCGTGATAGGCGCCGAAACTGGCACCGGCCGCGATCAGAAACGGCGTGGGATTCTGCGACAGGCTGAACGGGACGACTTCGTCGCGCAGGTATCTGTCGTATTGCAGGTGACGCCACGCGCGCTGGCCGGGATGCACGTGGTCAGGGGCGTACCAGCTTTCCTCGTGCACGTGATGCAGGCAATAGAGCTGGATCCAGCCACGGTCGAGGTGTTCGCCGAGCACACCGGACCGGTGCATCCAGCGGTCCGTCCATTCGGTGAGGCTGCCGAGCGTCGTGGGAAAAACAAAGACGCGCGCGCCCGCGTGCCCCACCACCTGCAACTCCATATCGCGTCCCAGGGCGGGGCTGCGCCAGCGGTGGCGCTCCTGCTTCATCCCGGCGTGCCGTTGCGCAGCAGAAACGGCAGCGCCTTACGGAAGCGCCGGCCCCAGGCCGACTCGTGGTGCCGGCCTTCGCGATCTTCCACCCAGCGCAGCTCGACGCGTGGCTCGTAGCCCTTCGCCACCAGAATGTCCCGCAGCCGGCGGGCCAGCGCCACATGCGCCGGCCCTTCGCGCAGTCCGACGTCGAGATACACGCGTCCCGGGACACGAGGCGCCCGCTCGACGAACTCGAGTAATGCCGCATTGGCGAACCACAGAGACGGGCTCAACGCGGCGGTGAAACTGAATACATCCGGATAGCGGAAGAAGGCGTACAGGCTGATCAATCCACCGAGCGACGAACCGGCGATGCCCGTGTGAGACCGGTCGGCCAGGGTGCGGAATCGCTCGTCGATCAGAGGCTTTACGGTGTGGATCAGGTAATCGAGGTAGCGCTCGCCATGGCCGCCGCCGACTTGCGGGTCGGCGAACGGCGTGTACTCATCGATGCGCGCTGTTCCCATATTCGGAATGCCGACGACGATGGCCTGGAAGCCGCGGCGACTCGCCCACGCGAGGGCGGTCTTCAGCCCCCAATCTCCCGCAAAGCTGCTCGCGTGATCGAAGAGATTCTGACCGTCCTGCATGTAGATGACGGGGTAGCGCGCGTCCCCCCCCCCCGCGCGTACGACGCCGGGGTGTACACGAGCAGGTTGCGCCCATTGGCCGGAACGACCTGAACCGAGCCTTTGTGCGCGCGGGCTCGGGCGCGAGCCGTCCAGCGCAGGATAAAACGTGGGTACCGTCGCATCGCAGCCGCATAATGTAAGTATGGCCGCACCGGTTCCATAGAGTGTTGTGGGGGGTTACCGTACCTCCCCATGCCTGTGGTTTTTTTCGCTGCTCCCATTCTCTCCGAGAACGCATCGCGCATGATTGCCGCGCTGGTGGCATTGCCGGGCGTGCGCGTCGGCGTGATCAGCCAGGCGCCGCTCGAGGATCTTCCCCCACCGTTGCGCGCTCAAGTCGCGCACTGGCGCGTGCCCGATGTGTTGAACACGGGACAAATGCTGGACGCGGTCTCGCAGCTGGAAGCGCGCGTCGGACCGGTCGACCGCTTGATCGGCGCGTATGAGCAGCTCCAGGTGCCGCTCGCCGAGATCCGCGAGCAACGCGGCATCGCGGGCATGCGCGCGGAAACGGCGCGGAATTTCCGCGACAAGGCGCGCATGAAATCGCTGCTGCGCGAAGCCGGCCTTCCCTGTGCGCGCCACCGGCTGGCTGCGACGCGTGAAGACGCGGCGACGTTTGCGTACGAGATCGGGTTTCCGTTGATCGTCAAGCCGCCAAGCGGCGCCGGCGCGCAGGCCACGTCGCGCGTCGACGATCTGCCGGCACTGCTGGCCGCGGTCGTTGCCGCCGCACCGGCGCCGGATCGTCCCGTGCTGCTGGAAGAGTATGTGACCGGGGACGAGCACTCGTTCGAGACGGTGTCGATCGGCGGCCGCGCAGTGTGGCACTCGCTGACACACTACTTTCCCTCGCCGCTCGAGGTGCTGCGCAATCCGTGGATCCAGTGGTGTCTGGTCCTGCCGCGCGAGGTGGAAGAGCCGCAATATGATGACATCCGTGAGGCGGCGTTCCGCGCGCTGGCCGTGCTGGGCATGGAGACGGGACTCACGCACATGGAATGGTTTCGGCGTCCGGACGGGACGATCGCGATTTCCGAAGTCGCGGCGCGCCCGCCCGGGGCGCAGATCATGACGATCATCTCGCGCGCGCACGACTTCGACGCCGTCGCGGCGTGGGCACGCCTGATGGTGTTCGGGGACTTTGCTGCGCCGCCGCGCCAATACGCGGTGGGCGCCGCATACTTGCGCGGCCAGGGCAATGGACGCGTCCGGGCGATTCACGGCCTCGATCAGGTGCAGCGCGAGATCGGCACGCTGGTCGTGGACGCCAAGCTGCCCAGTGCGGGTCAGACACCGACGGGCAGCTATGAGGGGGAGGGCTTCGTGATTGTGCGACACCCGGAGACCGCCGTCGTGCAGCGCGCGGTGCAGCGGTTGATTTCGCTGGTGCGAGTCGAGCTGGCCTAATGAAAAGAGGAAAGGGCGCCGCCATGAACGTGCTGGTGATTTCACCGGGGTACCCCACGGAGATCAATTACTTCACCCGTGGTCTGGCGGTGCAGGGCGCCCGGGTCTTCGGCATTGGCGATCAAACGGAGCAGGACCTGCCGGAGCTCGTCCGCCCGCACCTCGCCGGTTATCTCCAGGTGTCTTCGCTGCTCGACGAGGCGGCGGTGGTACAACAGGTGGCGGGGTGGAAAGCGGCGCAGCCCATCGAGCAGGTCGAGTGCTTGTGGGAGCCGGGCGTAATCCTGGCGGCGCGGCTGCGGGAAAAACTGGGCGTGCAGGGGCAGGACGTCGCGCAGGCGACGCTGTTCCGCGACAAAGACGCGATGAAGCAGGCGGTCGTGAAAGCGGGAATTCGTACGCCCAAACACCGCCGCGCGACGAACCCGGCCGAGTGCCAGCGCGCGGCGGAGCAGATCGGCTTCCCGGTAATCGTGAAGCCCATCGCCGGCGCGGGCTCGGCCGATACCTTCCGCGTCAACTCGCGGCTCGAGCTCGATGCCGTGCTCGCGCGCCTCGGGCAGGCGCGCGATGTCAATGTCGAGGAATTCATCGAGGCGGTGGAGTACACGTTCGACACGATCTGCATCAACGGCAGAATCGCGTTCTGGAACATGTGCCTGTACCGGCCGCGGCCGCTGATCGCCCGCCAGGAAGAGTGGATCAGCCCGCAGACGATCGCATTGCGCGACGTCGAGGCGGATCATCTGAAAAGCGGACGGGAGATGGGAAAGGCCGTGCTGAAGGCACTCGGCTTTCAGACGGGGTTCACGCACATGGAGTGGTATCGCAAGGAAAACGGCGAGACCATATTCGGCGAAATCGCGGCCCGGCCGCCCGGCGCGCGAACCGTGGATTGCATGAACTACGCGTCCGACATCGATCTCTACACGGGATGGGCCGAGGCCGTCTTGCACAAACGCTTCAGCGCGAAGCTGGAACGCCGTTACAACGCCGCGATCGTGTTCAAGCGTGCCCAGGGTGCGGGCACCATTCGCCACATCGAGGGGCTCGACCGGTTGTACGCGCGCTTTGGTCCGCACATCGCGGCGGTGGAGCTGCTGCCGGTGGGTGCGCCGCGGCGGAATTGGCTGCTGACGCTCGTGTCGGATGGTTTTGTGGTCGTGCGCCATCCCGACCTGCAGGCAACGCTGGATATCGCTGACGCGGTCGGTACGGATCTGCACTTGTACGCCGGTTGAGGAACAACGAGGAGCGCGCGATGACTGCGAAAGTAGGGCTGATCGTCGGTCGGGAATGGTCGTTCCCGCCGAAGTTCATCGAGGAAGTGAACCGCCGCGACGCAGGGGTCGTGGCGGACGTCGCCAAGCTCGGACCGACGGCCATGGACACGCCGGGAGGATACGCGGTCCTGATCGACCGCATCTCTCACGAGGTGCCGTTTTACCGCTCGTATTTGAAGTACGCCGTCCTTCAGGGGGTGACGGTGGTGAACAACCCGTTCATGTGGACCGCGGACGATAAGTTTTTCGGCGCCGCCCTCGCCACCAAGCTTGGCATCGCGAGCCCCAAGACCTTGCTCCTGCCGAACAAGGAGTACATCCCCGCGATCAGCCATCAGGAGAGCCTGCGCAACCTGGTGTTTCCGCTCGATTGGGACGCTGTGGTGCAGCACGTTGGCTTGCCCTGCATCCTGAAGGACGCGCACGGCGGTGGGTGGAAGGACGTGTACATCTGCCGCACGCGGGAGGAGCTGCTCGCCCATTACGACGGCTCCGGCTTGCGGACGATGATCGTGCAGGAATTCATCGACTGGCAGCAGTTCGTTCGCTGCATCTGCCTCGGACAGCGGGACATCCTCCCGATCCATTACGACCCAAAGGCGCGCACGTACATCGTGGATCCCGAGTATCTGTCGCCCGAGCTGCGCGAGCGGATCGTCACCGACTCGCGCACCCTCGTGACCGCGCTCGGCTACGACATGAACTCCATCGAGTGGGCGGTCAAAGACGGTGTCCCCTACGCGATCGATTTCATGAATCCGGCGCCGGACTTCGACATCAACTCGCTCACCCCGGAATACTTCGAGTGGGTGGTGCAGCATATGGCCGATCTGGTCATTCGACTGGCCAAGCGGAAGACGACGACGCGCAAGTTCCACTGGGAGACCCTCTTCAAGGGTCGCACCCGGAGCCGGGCCTCTTCGGCATGAGGTCGGTGCTGCAGCAGGCGATCGGACACTATCACGAGTCGTTGAACGATGAGCTGGCGGGCGAATCCCAGGCGATGCTGGATGCCGAGCTGCGTCGCCGCGGATTGTATTTCGGCGAACGGCCGCTGTGTACGGTCTTGCGTCCCCGGTTCCTGACGCCTGAGCAGTACCGCTTGCTGCGTGACCGCTGTGCAATCCTGCTGCGGGCGTTCGATCGCGTTTACCGCGCGGCGCTCGAGAATGCCGCATTGCGGCGCCAGTTTGGGCTCGCGGAGTGGGAGGAAGTCTTGATGCAGCACGACCCGGGCTTCCCCGATCCCAGCCCCACGTCACGCATCGACACCTTTTTTCTGCCCGATGAGGGCGTGTTCCACCTCACCGAGTACAACGCCGAGACCCCCGCCGGCGCGGCGTACGGCGATGCGCTGGCGGAGACATTTCTGGCGCTTCCGGCGATGCGACCCTTTCTACGTCGCTATGATGTGCGACCGCTGCCGACGCGGCACGGCGTGCTGCACGCGCTGCTCGCTTCGTATCAACAG
>DASZCG010000208.1:0-3380 GCA_035943355.1 Gemmatimonadales bacterium | reverse complement strand
AAGGGTGTCAGCCAGCAGGCGCTGCTCACGGTGGCCCGCGGGATGTTGGAGCGGGCGAGCGGGCAGAAGGAGCTGCTCGGCAAGCAGGGATTGTCGGAGACGCTGCTCGACGATCTCGCCGCGACGATTGCGGAGTTCGAGCAGACGCTCGAGGCGTCGAGGGCTGGCCGGCGCGAGCATGTGGGTGCGAGCGCCGATCTCGAGGCCGTATCGGTGCAGATCGCGGAGCAGGTGCGGTTGCTCGACGGGCTGGTGCGATACCGGTTCGGGAAGAACGCCGAGCTGATGGCGGCGTGGGCGAGCGCCCGCAACGTGCTGGGTCCGTTCAAGCCCAAGACTCAGCCGGAGGCGGGCCAGGGTGAGACGCCTGCGGGGCCGAACGCGATCAAGCCGGCGGCGTGATGCCGGCGGCGATTGCGGAGGTTAGGAAGCGAGGCGCGGTGGGTGAAGTTACTTGCCGCGCCTTGTTGCATCCGGATTGACACCCCTGCCACAATCTCTTGGTAACTTGATACTATGTCAATTCTGACATAACTTGGAATGGCTGGCATGTCCCCGACAGAGAAGCCTCTCGTCTGGCTTCATGGAAAGGTGAAAACGCCTCCCTTTACACGGGAAGCGAGGATCGAAGCGGGATATCTGCTGCGCAGACTTCAGTGGGGCGAAAAGCTCGCAATGCCGCTGTCGCGGCCAATGGGGACGATCGGCCGCCGTTGTCACGAGCTGCGAATCCGCGATGAGGACCATGTCTGGCGGATCATCTATCGAATCGATGACGACGCAATCGTGATTCTCGAGGTATTCGACAAGGGCAGTGGGGAGACCCCCGAGTACGTCAAGGAAGTGTGTCGACAACGTTTGCAACGATATGACGAGGCGTGAGGGTGGACGATGAATAGCGCAAAGAAGGCTCGACTCGAAGCGAAGGGTTGGCGGTTTGGGAATGCTCGGGATTTTCTCAACCTGAGCAAGGAGGAAGCGGCATTCGTGGAAATGAAATTGGCGCTCGCCGAGTGTCTCCGGGCCTCGCGAATTCGTCGCAACATTTCGCAAACTAGAGTTGCGGAACTGCTCGGGTCGAGCCAGTCCCGAGTGGCAAAAATGGAATCCGGTGATCCATCCGTGAGCATTGACCTGCTGCTCAGGGCCGTGCTCGCGATCGGCGCAACACCGCGGCAAATCGTGAAGGCTCTTGGGGGCGGCAGGAAACTCAGGACTGCGTGAGCGCCTCGTTGCTTAGGTCGTATAGCGGCGGATCGTCTGTCCCGGGACGGCGACGTCGCGCAGCTCCAGCTTCAAGGCGGCGCTCAGCTCAGCGGCAAAACCCCGAGCCGCGTCGATCGCGCCGCTCATGACGTCGATATTGGGAGTACCAGCTTTCCCCAGGAGCTGCACGGTGCCGCTATCTCCCTGGGGCATCCACATGCCGCCGACGATGACACGCTCGACCACCCCGACGGCGGCGAATCGGTCGAGCGGAAACTCGCCGCTCGGCACATTCAGCCGATAGCCACACACGCGCACCGGGTGAACGGTGACACTATTCGGGGTAAGGCGTCCCACCGCGCCCATCGAGACTGCCCTCGCCCTCCGCAGCACCGCAGAGAATGCCGCCGCGAATGCCAGTAGGAGAAGGCCGGGCAGGAAATCGCCCTTCAGAAACAGACCGACGACGAGGATGACGTAGATCGCAGCGATCGCGAGGGCAATCTTGACGATCAGTCGCCAGGGTGCGGTGGTGTCGAAGTCGAAGGTTGTCTTCAGGGGGCCGTTACCTCGTACACGGGGTGAATCTCCCACCTGACCCCTTGGCCCCGCGATGTTGCGCGTCGAAGAATGCGGGGCCGATCACGGTCAGCTTAACCGGTGGGACGATCTGCTTGTTCGTGTCGATCTTCGAATTCACAATGAGGTCGAGGAAGTGTTGCCGCACCGCCGCGAACGGGGCGCCAAATTGCGGGTCGGGGATTTCGACGACGACGCACTTGCTGGACTGTGTCTTGGGGCCTTGAGTGAGCTCGATGTGCCAATCAAGGTCCCCGGGAGCCTTCTCGATATGCCATGAGCGCGCCCATCCGGTGACCGCGAACACCGTGAGCTCCCGGCCCGCCCGAGGCGTACAGTCACGGGCCCCTACGGCGGGGTGGTCCAGGTCGAGTGGCGTCCATTTGAGCATGGCGGAGGGTGTAGCGGCAGTCGAGGGATTCCCTTGCTGCGCCAGCGTTGTCTTGACCGTCCAGCGGTAGTGCGGGTCGGTGCAGGTTTGTCCGTGAGCGGCGCTGATCGAGAGCGAGCACCCGGCGACAAGGGCCGCGGTGAAGCGCGCCATACGTGTGCTCCTGCGGGTGTGGGCGAGAAGGTGGGGGTCGGCCGGAGGAGGCGTTAGGGCATTTTTGCGGCCGCGAGGGGCGGGATTGTGGCGCGACCATGTAGCGAGGGCGCCGGGGGCCGTGGCTGCCAAGATCGCCGAGCAGGTGCGGTTGCTCGACGGGGCCCACCGCGATCAAGCCGGCGGCATGATGGAGGCGTCGATCGCGGAGGTTAGGAAGCGAGGTGCGGTGGGTGATGGTTGCCTGCCGCGCCTCGCTACGATCCGCGCCTCCGTGTAATAGGCAGCACACTTCACTCTGGATCAGGAGAGTCCGTTCGATTCCTTAGACATGCTTTGCGGACACCGCGTAGCCGAGCCTCGCAAATCACTCGAAGGTTAAGACCTCACAAGATCCAGATCTCGCTCCGACGTTGTTTCCCACCCAAGTCCAGGACGCCACCATAGAGGTAACCGAGGCCGGTCTGTGCTGATCAAACGTGTAAGGCCGTTTCGTACCGCTAGGCGCATTGTGGTTGGGGCTCACCTAGCCGGGCTTTCGCTGAGCGAAGCGCAATTCCCACACCCGTCGGCGCCAATAGCCTAGAAGGGGTGGTTCGCACACAGAGGAACCTAGTGATCAGATGGGAGATGTAGGGAATCTCCGTGGACTTGTTTCTGGTCCGCGGGCAGATTGGCGGCGTAGCAAATCGCGTTAAGAAAAGCGTGGGAGTTCATGACCGGCACAGTCTATGCTGTGGGTGGGACAACGAAGTCCCCAGCACTGTCACACCCCCACCTTCACTTCCAGTTCATGAATCGCTTCACCCATGCGGAGATCGTGCTTGGGTTGCTCACAGGCCTGGAACCCCCCGCATGTGCAGAGGCACTTGTCTTGGACCGTGACCGCCTGATCCAGTTGTTAAAGAACGCCCTCTATGAGCTGCACGATCTTCGTCGCCAACTCGATGGAAGGCCAGCGCATCGTGATATCGTAGAACGGATTCGCTACCTCGACGGAGTGCTCGGCTGGATCAAGGAGCAGCGAGGGCCGGACCTCGTCCTTATGAGC
>DASZCG010000207.1:0-6982 GCA_035943355.1 Gemmatimonadales bacterium | reverse complement strand
CCGATTCCTCCGCGTCGCCCATCGACTCGAGCCGGCTCTTCCCGACCTCGAGGCTCATGATGGCCGCGAGCTCGAATTTGCGCTCGCGAATCAGCGCCGCAGCTCGGCGCAACGTCGCGATACGCTCACGCCAGTCGCGGCGAGCCCATGCGGGTTGCGCTGCGCCGGCAGCCACCACCGCACGGTCCACATGCTCCCCGGTGGCGACGGCGAACCGACCCAACACGACGCGCGTATCGATGGGCGATCGGTCGACGATCGGGTTGGCCGTCGAGGTGACCGCCTCACCCGCGATGTAGAGCGGGTATTCACGACCCAGCTGCGCTCGTACCTGTGCGAGCGCGTCGTCGAACTGCCGATGGAACGATTCCCAGTCGACGTTCGCGGATGTATAGGTGACCTTCGACTGAGCCGGCGCGGTCGCGGTCATTGCTTGAGCGTCGCTTCCAGTGCCTGCGTCAACCGAGCCACGATCTCGTCGATTTCCTGCTCCGTCACGATGAACGGCGGAGCGACCAGCGCAGCGTCGCCATTCGTCCCATCGGCATGCCCGACATTCGACCACACCGTGACGCCGGCGTCGATCGCCGCATCGGAGAATCTCTCGGCGAACTTCCTGGAGCGCGGCAATGGCGCGCGGGTTCCCTTGTCTTCGACGAATTCGATACCGGCCAGTAGGCCGCGGCCGCGCACTTCTCCCACGTGCGGCAATTTCGCGATCGCGGCGAGCTTTTCATGCAGCACGCGACCCATCTGTGCAGACCGCTCGACCAGCTTGTGCTGCTTCAGATAGCGGACTGTCGCAACGCCGGCAGCGCAGCCGACCGGATGGTGGGAAAACGTTTGGGCGTGAATGAAGCTGCCCGCGGCTTGCGCCACGACGTCCACGATTCGCTCCGGCGCGGCAATCGCGGAGAGTGCGGCGTACCCCCCTGAAATGCCCTTGCCGAGCGTCATGATATCGGGCGTGACGCCATAGGGCTCGATCGCCCACCACGTCCCCGTGCGCCCCATGCCGACGAGCACCTCGTCCGCGACGAACAGCACGTCGTGGCGATCGCAGATCTCGCGGACGCGCGTGAAGTAGTCGGGACGCGGTGTCGACGCGACCGTCGATGAACCCCCCACCGGCTCCGCGATGAAGGCCGCGACGTTGCCCGGGCCGAGCTGTTCGATTGCCTCTTCGAGCACGCCGGCACTGCACACGGGACAGGTGGCGCTGCGGCCGCCACATTCGCAGCGATAGGGATAGGGTGCGGGAATGCGGTGCACGTCCACGAGCCAGGGACGGAACGGCGCCTTGTGGGCCTCGCGCGCCGACGCGGAGAGCGCGAGCAGGGTGCTGCCGTGATAGCCGGGGCCGAGCGCGATGATGCGGTGTTTGCTGGGCCGGCCGCGCTCGACCCAGTACTGGCGGGCGAGCTTCAGCGCCGCCTCGACCGCCTCCGATCCACTACAGAGGAAGTAGAGCTTTGAGAGGTCGCCAGGCAGCGTCTCGGCGAGCTCGTCGGCCAGCTCCTCAACCGGACCATGGGTGAACTGCGTGCCGGAGAGGTAGCCGAACTGCCGCGCCTGCTCGGCGAGGGCATTCGCGATCTCGGGATTCGAGTGGCCCAGGTTGGCGACATAGGCGCCGCCCACGGCGTCGAGGTAGCGCTTGCCGCGCTCGTCGATGAGCCAGCACCCTTCGCCGCGCACGATCTTGGGGTACTCGTGCGCCAGCTTGCGGTAGAAGACGTGGCTGTTGGGGTAGCGGTACGTGGTCACCCTGAAAAGCTACGATGGACTAAGCCCTTGAACAAACCGCCGTCACCTGATAAACCATCTGCACGCCTGCGCCCCTGACTACACTCCAATCCGAGGCACCGTCATGCGTTCGCTCAAACCTCCGCTGATCCTGCTCAGCGCTGCCCTGCTGCTCGCCGCGACGCCGATCCAGTCTGCTACTGACCTGCGCGGCTTCACAACGGAGAGCGCGAAGGCCGAGCGAGATTGGGAGGCGAAGTTTCGCGCGATCCCGTCCCCCGACTCGTTGCGCTCGTACATGCGCCGCCTGTCCGCGCGGCCACATCATGTCGGGTCGCCCTACGACCGCGACAACGCCGAATGGATTCTGGCGAAGTTCAAGAGCTTTGGGCTGGACGCGCACATCGAAACGTTCGATGTCTTGTTCCCTACACCGGTCGAGCGTGTGGTCGAGCTGGTAGCGCCGCGCAAGTTCGTGGCCCAGCTGCGCGAACCCGCGGTTCAAGGCGATCCCACCTCCGCCCAGCAAAGCGAGCAGCTCCCGACTTACAACGCGTACTCGATTGACGGCGACGTCACCGCGCCGCTCGTGTACGTGAACTACGGGGTTCCGGCAGACTACGAGCGTCTCGACAGCATGGGCATCTCGGTGAAAGGCGCGATCGTGATCGCGCGCTACTTCGGCTCGTGGCGCGGCATCAAACCCAAAGTCGCCGCCGAGCACGGCGCCGTCGGGTGCATCATCTATTCCGACCCACGGGACGACGGCTACGTCCAGGGCGACACGTATCCCAGAGGGCCCTGGCGGCCGAGCGCCGGAGCGCAACGAGGCAGCGTGATGGAGATGGAGGTCTATCCGGGCGATCCGCTGACACCCGGGGTCGGGGCGACGAAAGACGCCAAGCGCCTTTCACTCGCCGAAGCGCGCACCCTCACGAAGATCCCCGTCCTGCCGATTTCCTACGGCGATGCCAAGCCCTTGCTCGACGCGCTCGGCGGCCCGGTAGCACCGGAAGAGTGGCGCGGCGGCCTCGGCACCACGTTCCACGTGGGTCCCGGACCGGCGCGTGTGCACCTGCGGCTCAAGTTCGACTGGAGCTTGAAACCGCTGTACGACGTCATCGGACGCATTCCCGGAAGCACGGCGCCCGATGAGTGGGTGATCCGGGGGAATCATCACGACGCCTGGGTGAACGGCGCCGAGGACCCGATCTCGGGCCAGGTGGCGCTGCTCGAAGAGGCGCGCGCGCTGGGTGCGTTGCTGCAGCAGGGCTGGAAACCGCGGCGCACGATCATCTACGCGGCGTGGGACGGCGAAGAGCCCGCGCTGCTCGGCTCCACGGAATGGGTGGAGGCCCACGCCGATGAGCTGGGCACGAAAGCGGTCGCGTACCTCAACACCGACTCGAATGGCCGCGGCTTTCTGTCGATGGCGGGCTCGCATTCCATGCAACGCTTCATCAACGACGTCGCCCGCGACATCGAAGATCCGGAAACGCGGCTGAGCGTGTTGAAGCGCGCACAGCTGCGTGCCATCGCGGACGCAGCAACGCCTGAGCGCCGCCGCGAGATCCGGTCGGAATCCGATCTCCGCATCGGGGCACTCGGCTCAGGGTCGGACTACACGCCTTTCCTCCAGCACGTCGGCATCGCCGCGCTCAATCTAGGGTACGGCGGCGAAGACGGCGGCGGCATCTATCACTCCATTTACGACGACTTCGCGTGGTACACGCGCTTCGATGACACATCGTTTGTGTACGGCCGTGCGCTGGCGCAGACCGTAGGGACGGCGGTGCTGCGGCTCGCCGACGCCGACGTGCTCCCGTTCGAATTCACGGGACTCTCTGCCACCGTGGGGCGATACTTGAAGGAAGTCCAGAAGCTGCAGCAGGACGAGCAAGAGGAAACGGCGGAGCGCAACCGCCAGCTCGACGAGGGCGTGTTCGCCGCCACCGCAGATCCGCGTGAGCGCTCGGTGGCGCCACCGCGCCGCGACCCACCTCCGCACCTTGATTTCGCAACGCTCGAAAACGCGGCGGAGGCGCTCACCCGTGCCGCCGACCGCTACGAAAAGGCGTTCACGCGCGCGCAGGCGACCGGGACGGCGTTCGCGCGGCCCGGGGTCGCGGCGCTCAACGCGGCGTTGGTCCGGTCCGAACGGGCACTCACCGTCGCGGCAGGGTTACCACGGCGTCCGTGGTTCCGGCACGCCATCTATGCACCAGGCTTCTACACCGGCTATGGCGTGAAAACGCTGCCGGGGGTGCGCGAAGCGATCGAGCAGCGCAACTGGAAGGAAGCGGACGAGCAGATCCAGGTCGTCGCCGGCGCGGTCAAGGCGGATGCCGAGCTGCTCGAGCGCGCCGCGGCGCAGCTGGAGGGGCTGGCGCCATGAGTGGCCGGTAGCCGGTGGATCTCACGTCCCCGCTCCTCACCAGATGCTCGGCACCTTGTCTTTGGGCCGTACCATCGAATCGCCATCCTTACACCCGAACGCTTGCGCGAACGCCGGGATGTTCGACAGCGGCCCGTTGACGCGCCATTGCTCGGGCGCGTGCGGATCGACGGTCACACGCGTGCGCAGCTGCTCAGGGCGTGTGTGAACGCGCCAGCTCTGCGCGTACGCGAGGAAATAGCGCTGCTCCGGCGTGTAGCCCTCGATCAGACCGGGCCGCCCGTTCCGTGAGAGCGCTTTTTGCAACGCGTCGTAGCCGACCAGCAGGCCGCCCCAATCGGCGATGTTCTCGCCTTCAGTGAGCTTCCCGTTCACGTGGAACGTGTCGATCTGGATGTAGCCGTTGAATTGCTGCTCCACGAGCGCCGCCTGCTGGACAAAATGCGTCGAGTCGGACGGCTGCCACCAGTCGCGCAGGTTACCGCGGGCGTCGTAATGCCGCCCTTCGTCGTCGAAGCCGTGGGTCAACTCATGGCCGGCCCAGCTGCCGCCGAGTGAGCCGTAGTTCGCGCCGTCGTCCGCGCTCGCGTCGAATGTCTGCGGCATCAACGCGCCCGCCGGGAAGACCATCTCGTTCTTCGACGCATCGTAGTAGGCGTTGACCGTCGGAACCGTGATCCCCCATTCGGTCGTATCCACCGGTGCGCCGGGCCGGTTGACGGTCCGCTGCCACTCGAAGGCATTGGCGCGGG
This sequence comes from Gemmatimonadales bacterium, assembly GCA_035943355.1. Classification (GTDB taxonomy): domain Bacteria; phylum Gemmatimonadota; class Gemmatimonadetes; order Gemmatimonadales; family GWC2-71-9; genus 20CM-2-65-7. The sequence continues at coordinate 2,089 of DASZCG010000207.1, read as the reverse complement.
CGACGTTGAGCACGAACGATCCTTCCGACACGGTGAGTCGCGTGTAGTCCCGCCACACGTCCGGATAGCCGATCTTCTCCCGCATCCGCGCGAGCTTGTCGAGCGCTTGCGCCCGCGTGGAATCGGACATCCAGGTGAGCCGTTGCAAGCGTTCGTGGAATGCGGCGCGGATGTCGTCGATGACCGCGCGCGCGCGCGCGCGCGCTTGTGGCGGGAACGTCTTCGCCACGTAGGCCTGGCCCAGCGCCTCGCCGATGTCGCCATCGGCCTCGCGCAGGCAGCGCTTCCAGCGCGGCAGCAAAGCGCGCGCCCCCGTGAACCGCGAGCGGAATGCGAAGTCCTCGGTGACGAACGGCGTGCTGAGCCACGGCGCCGCGGCGGCAATCGCATGGTATGTGAGATAGGCACGCCACGTCGCGAGCGGCACGGCCACCAGCAGCGAATCCACGCGCTTCAGGAACGCCGGCGCGGCGGCATTGACTTTGGTGACGGGCACGGTGAGGCCGATGGCGCGGAAGTACCGCGGCCACGCGAGCCGCGGCGTGAGTGCCGCGAGCTCGGCGGGGCTCATCGGATGATCGGTCTTGGCCGGGTCGCGGCGCTCGACGCGCGTGAGTGCGCTTTGGGCGAGCGAGGTCTCGAGCACCATGACTTGGGCCGCCGCCCGCGCGGCGGATGTGGAATCCTGCCCGACCAGCCGGAGCATCTTTACCACGTGATCGACGAACGCCTGCCGCGTGGAATCCGCCCGGGCCCCCTGCGCGACGTAGTAGTCGCGATCCGGCAGTCCGAGCCCGCCCTGGTGCAGCCACGTGATATAGTGCGCGGCGTCGTGGGGATCGGCGTCAGGGAAGTAGCGGAACCCGACATTGACGCCTCGGACCTGAAGCCTGGCGATCTCCGCGAGTAAGCGGTCGTGCGTCCTGATCGAGTCAATGCTCTGCAGCCACGAGCGAATCGGCGATACGCCGGCCGCCTCGATCGCGGTCGAGTCCATGCAGGTCGCGTAGAAGGTGCCGAGTTTGCGGGGCGTGCTGTCGGGCGGGAAACTGTTGCGTCGCGCCGCGGCATCCTCGAGGACCGAGCGCACCACCAGCTCGTTGCGGTCGCTCATATCGCGGGTGACACCGGAGGACGCATACGCGGCCGGAATCGTATCGTGTGCGAGCCACGCGCCGTTGGCATACTTCGAGAAATCGACGCATGCCGACACCGTCGTATCGGTCCACCGCAGGTCAACCACTTTTAGCGGCGGGAATTGTGCGCTCAACGTGTCGGTCTGAGCGGCAAGCAAACGGGGCAGGACGGCGAGCAGGACAAACCCAGCGCCACGCGGCATCAGCAGAGCTCCCGAGTGAGAGGACAGTCAATCCTAGCGCGGGGAAAAAACCTCGTCAAAGCAGCGTGACTTACGGCGCTTTGACGCTCGCCGTGTGACCCTTTCGGCCGCCCGCGTTGAATGCGGCGACGCGAATCGTCCCGTGCAAGGGGATGGGCCCCCGCACCACCGAACTCTTCGCGCTGGGTTCACTGCCGTCGGTGGTGTACCGCAGCGTGAAGCCCGGGAGCTCGCAGCTGCTATACACTGACCCATTCTGGACGCGCAGGCCCGGCGTCGGGATTCTGTAACTGAGCCCGCGCATTTCACGATCCAGCCGCGGCAGCTCACGCTTGCCAACCACGTTTACGAGGCGCGACCACGCCTCGCGATACAGCGAATCGGATCGAGTGGAGTCCGCTTTCGCCCAATCTGGGTCGGGCGCCCACGCACGCTCGGCCAGGCCGAAGAGCTTGGGCACGATCATGTACTCGAGTCGCCCGTCGCCGCCCAGGGTCTCCGACCACAGGTTGCCCTGGATACCGAGGATGTGACTGCGGCCGTAGTCGGTGAGCCGGTCTTTGCCGGCGAACACCCCGGCAGGCAACGGATTGCCGCGTCGGTCGACGCGCGTGTTGCGGTAGTAGTCGAACGGGATGAACTCGAACGGCCTCTCCATGTCGCTGTAGCCGCCCCAATCGAGTCCGATCTCCTCCGGGTTCTGATTCCAGGCGAGATCGAAGTAGTAGTTGGTGACGGGACTGAGCACGA
>DASZCG010000206.1:0-7824 GCA_035943355.1 Gemmatimonadales bacterium | reverse complement strand
CGTGAGTTCACGGAGGAAACGGGCTTCCCCATCGCCGGCGACTTTGTGCCGCTGACCCCGCTGCAGCAGCGCAGCGGCAAGATCGTGCATGCGTGGGCCACTGAGGCGGACGTCGATCCGGCGCTCGTCAGGAGCAATACCTTCACGCTGAAGGGAAAGACGTATCCCGAGGTCGATCGCGCGGGATGGTTCGGTCTGGACGAGGCGCTTCGGAAAATCCTCCCCGGCCAGGCGGGATTCCTCGAGGGGATTCGCCGTCTCGTGTGAGTGGCGGGGACCCGCGCGACGCTAGACTCGCGTTCCGTCCCTCAAGCGATTCGAGAACTCGTTCTGCACCCACGCCGAGCCCAAGACTCGCACCTCTTCCCAACCGAGCCCCGTGATCTCCCGTACGAGTCGATAGCAGGCACTGGGGTGCCTCTTGGAATGAAAAGCGATGTGGCACAACGACACCCCATCGCGCTCCGCAGTGCGGGTCCACGATTCAAGCGTCGCCCACTCGGCCAGCCGGTGCAGTGGTGGCAGGCGGTTCTGTTTAAGCAGTCGAGCAAGTTGGAATCGATTGCGGAGACCGAGACGTCGCGCGACATCGTCAGCCGATCCGATCGAGCCTTCGGATAGCAGGATCGCCTCCACGACAGCCCGGACGATCATCGGCATGTCGGGACGCAAGCAGCGAACCAACCCAAGTGAGTGAGCGAGCATGGCGCCGGCCTGGCGAAGCGCCTATCTAGCATGCAGCCGAAACACAAACGCTGCAATGGACGAACCGCCGTGGAGGAGGTGCTTCCACCATGCCTGATCCCATCCGCATCCTGAGCATCGACGGCGGCGGCATCCGCGGCATCATCCCCGCCATGGTTCTCGCCGAGCTGGAGCACAGGACCGGCCGTCCCACTTGCGAGCTTTTCGATTTCATCGCTGGCACATCCACGGGCGGCATCCTCGCCCTCGCCCTCACCAAACCCGACGGCGCGGGCAAGCCCGCCTGGTCGGCCGCGCAGCTCATCGAGCTGTATGAGCGCGAAGGAAGCACGATTTTCTCGCCCGCGTGGCATCGCTGGCTGATCATCGGCTTCCTCTACGATCTGTTTTTTGTGCGCTACTCGGCGCGACATATCGAGCAGGTCATGCGTCGATACTTCGGCGACACGCGCCTGTCCGAAGCGAGCGTCCCGCTCCTCATCACCGCGTACGAGCTCCACAAGCGCGACCCGTGGCTGTTCAAAAGCGAGCAAGCCAAGCGCAAAGACGATCACGACTTTCCGATGTGGCAAGCGGCGCGCGCCACCGCGGCGGCGCCAACCTACTTCCCGCCCCTGCGGCTGCCCGCACCGCCGCCATACGGCTGGTACGCGCTGATCGACGGCGGCGTGTACGCCCAAAACCCGGCGATGAGCGCCTATGTCGAAGCGCACACGACCTACCCCGACGCGCGCGACTTCATCGTCGCCTCGCTCGGCACCGGCCAGACACGCAAGCCCATCCCGTACCGCAAGGCCAAACACTGGGGGCTCGCCGGCTGGGCGCGGCCGGTTCTCGACGTCGTGTTCGACAGCGTGAGCGATACTGTAGACTACGAGCTCGAGCAAATGCTGCCACCGGTCGGCGGCTCCAAGCGCCACTACCGGTTTCAGGTTGAGCTGCAGCAGAGTGAGGATTCGCTGGACGACCCGAGCCCGCAGAACATCGCGAGACTCAAGGCGCGTGGGCAGAAGCTGATCGCTGACACCGACGCGGCGCTCACGAGCCTCGTGGCAGCGCTGGCGCGCGGCAGGTAGCTGCCGACTACGGTCGCTGCACCTTCGGCACCGTCATGTCCGCCCGCGACTGCTTCGACAACGCCGTATCGGCGCCGATCTCCGGCCCATACACGCGACGCAGCGCCGCGAGGTACTCGCCCTGCAATCCCGCCAACGTCTTGTGCTCTTCACGCACGGCAGACCGTAACTCCGCGTTCATGAGAAAATCATACAGCACCGCGGCTTCGATCTGCGCGTCGATCACAAACGCCTTATGCCCGATGTCCGCAAACGTGTCGTCGCGCATGCCGTACGTGTGATTCGAGAATGACGAGCTCCGCACCGTGATGCCGACGCCGGGGATGTCGCGACTCACGGGGCCCGTCTCTTCGTAGCCTGCGGGCCGGCCTTTCTCTTCCTGCAGCCCGGGCGCGCCGAGTTTCTTGGCGTACGCAAAGAACAACTCTTCGAGCGTCGCGACCGTGACGCCGTCGCGATACTCGCCGTAGCGCGTGACGGCGACTTCGGTGCCGGTCATTTGCGCGGCGCCCTTGGCGGCATCGTCCATCATGCGCGCGATGTGCTCGAGATAGACTTCGTCCGGAAAGCGGATGAAGTAATCGACGACGGTGTGATCGGGCACGACGTTGGGCGCAATCCCGCCTTCAGGGATGACGCCTTGCACGCGATGCTCAGGCCGCCACGTCGAGCGCAAGTGATCGACGGCCGAGTAGAACTGCACCGCCGCTTCGAGCGCGTTGCGGCCATTCCAGGCGGTCAGCTGATGCGCGGGGCGGCCGGTGAACGTGTACTTCACCGCATCGATGTTGAGACAGCAGACGCCGAATCCCGGGCGGTCGCGCCGCGTGTCGACCGACGAGTGGCTCCGCACCAGGATATCCGCTCCCTTAAACACTCCCGCGGCCCACAGGAGAGCTTTCGCGGGTGGATCCACCTCCTCGGCGGGCGTGCCGTAGACGATGATGCGGCCGGGAGTTCTCCCTTGCGTCATCTGCTCCAACAGCGCGCGCGCCGCCGCCAGCGCAACGGGACTTTGCGCGTTGTGCTGGTCTCCATGGAAGTCGCCCTGCGTGCCGCGCAGCGCGTCGTACTCGGCGATCAGCCCCAGGGTGGGACCGTTCGCGCCGGCGGGCGAGGTCCAGGTCGCGGTGAAGGCCGTCGGCATCCCCGCAACGCCGGTGTCCACCGTGAAGCCGTACCCGCGGAGCAGCGCCGTCAGCGTGTCAACGGCCTTGAACTCATGCCAGCCGACTTCAGGATTGTGACCGATCCAGTCGGACACGCCCTGCAGCTCGGTCGACCAGAGCGCGGCCACGCGGGCGAGCACGCGATCACGCGCGGCGTCGTTGCGACTCGCGAGCCGTTGGGCCATGTCGGTCGGTTTGAGGCGCGCCTCGAGGGAATCGATCCGCCGCAGAATGGAAGCGGCTGCTTCGCGCTCGGTGTCGGTGGTTTGAGCGCGCGCGGCGATGGGGACGAAAGCAAGGCTTAGCGCAGCGATGGTGACGGCACGGCGCATGCGAACCCCCTTGGGAGCCGAGGCCGCCCTCGCAGGGCGGGTTTCTAGTCCTCGAACCCCAGCCGCCTTCTGAAGTTCACCGCTAGCGGTTCGCGGACCATCGCCGCAGCTTGAAGCGTTCGCCGCCGTATCACTCCTGGCGCCCGCTTGGAGGCTCTATGCGCATCTCGAGTATCGCCCGCCTCACCGGCTTGCTTCTGCTCGCTTCCTGTCTCGCTCCATCAGATGTCGGTGATCGATCTAACGAGCTCTCGCTCTCACTCGTCTCCGGCAACGACCAAAGCGCCCTGCCAGGCACTGAGCTGCCCGCTCCGCTTGTCGCGCGCGTGGAGGACAGCCGCGGCCATCCCGTCGTGGGGCAAGTCGTCAATTTCCACGTCGTCTCTGGCGGCGGCAGCGTCTTCGCCGGTGTCGCCATATCGGACCATGATGGCCTCGTGCAAGAGCGCTGGACGCTCGGCTTCTCGGGAGCGCAGCAGCTCGAAGCGCGTGCGGTCGATAACGAGACGGGCGCCAAGCTCACGTTCGCCGTCTTCGACGCGACACTCATCGACGTCGAACCGCCAGTCGTGTCCAATGTCGCGACGTCGCCTGCGAATCCGACGCCCGGCACACCGTTCGATTTGACGGCAGTCGTGAGCGACAGCTCTACGGGCCACTCCAACATCGTGAGCGCGTCCTACTCGGTCGACAGCGGTCCACCGGTCGCGATGTTCGCGGACGACAACACATTCGATCAACAGATTGAAGCCGTGCGGGCGCATGTCCCGGCCCCGAACCCCGGATCGCGTCTCTTCTGCGTGACGGGTCGAGATGCCGCTGGCAACGTGAGCAGCCCGAGCTGCATCGTGGTGTCGATCGCCTCAGCCGCGATCTTCGTGAGCCCGTTCGGCAACGACACGAACCCCGGCACCATGGCAGCGCCGAAGCGTACCATCACGGCGGGACTCCTGCGCGCCGAGTCGCTCGCCGTGCCGCGGGTGAACGTCGCGCAGGGGAACTACCCCGACCAGATCGAGCTCAAGAACGGCGTCAGTCTATACGGCGGTTACGATCCCGCCACGTGGGTGCGGACGCCGGAGTTCCACAACACGACCATCGGCCCCGCGCCGCATGATACGGCGATCGCGATTCACGGCGACAGCGTCTTCGGCGTGACGATCGACGGTTTCACCATCATCGCCGGCAGCGCCGGCGTGATTGAGGAGAGCGCGTACGGCATCGTGCTGCGCTCCAGCGCCGTGACGATCAACAACAACCTCATCGTCGTGGGCAATGGAGGAAATGGCCAGGACGGCAGCCAAGGCGCTGCCGGAGAAAACGGTGTGAACGGATCTCCGGGAGTCATCGGCTTTGGGGATGGCCCCGCCGGCTCCGGTGGAGCGGGTGGCACACGCATGTGCAACGGCGTGACGCTCACGGGTGGCGCCGGCGGGATGGGTGGCGATTCAGGCGCCAATCCCGGGCAGCCCGGCCAGGCGGGCTTCGGGCCGGGTGCGGGAGCTGGCGGTGACGGCGGTGCGGGTGGCGAAGTTGGCCAGTCTGGTAGCACTGCAAACAACGGCCAGGATGGAGCGCCGGGCACCCCTGGTGCCGGCGGTGAGTCCTTTGGCAGCGTGACAGGTGATCGCTATAACGTCGCTTTCGGATCGAACGGGACAGCAGGCGCAAACGGTGGCAATGGCGGCGGAGGCGGTGGTGGAGGCGGTCAGGGCGGCACTGGGCTGATTTCGGGCGGCGGCAACGGCGGCGGTGGAGGCGCCACGGGCGGGTGCGCCGGCTTCGGTGGCGGCGGCGGCGGTGGTGGCGGCGGCTCGTTCGCCATTCTGCTCGTCACGTCGACCGTCACGGTCACCAACGACACGATTCAGAGCGGGACCGGCGGTTCGGGCGGGTTCGCCGCACCGGGCGGCTCCGGGGGTTCGTTCGGTCAGGGTGCCCCTGGCGGAGCTAATGACATCGCCGAAATCGGCGCGGGTGGCGGCGGCGGTAACGGCGGCTTCGGCGGCGAGGGCGGCCCCAGCGGCGGCGGCGGTGGTGGCCCGTCGATCTGCATCCTGGCAGTCGGCGGCACGCTGGTTCAAAGCGGCAATCTGTTCGTGCTCGGAAACGCCGGGATTGGCGGCGCGGGCATCAATCCGGGAAGCAACGGGCTACGCGCTGAAGTCATCACCTTCTGAGGCGGACGCTCAGGCGCAGCAGACCCAGCGGCTAGTCAAGGCGCTGGGCTCGGGGCGGGTTCCCGTTGATTCCGCATGCCCGACATCCTGATCGAAGCCGCCGTCGAGTCACTGGACGCCGCGCTCGCCGCAGCTGCAGGCGGAGCGCACCGGATCGAGTTGTGCACCGATCTCGCGCATGGGGGCACGACGCCCGACGTGCAGCTGCTGCGCGAATGCAAGGGGCAGCTGAGCATTCCGATCTTCGTGCTCGTGCGGCCGCGACCGGGCGACTTCGTGTACACCGATATCGAGCATCAGACCGTGCTCAAACACATCCAGCGCGCGAAGAACGCGGGCGCGCACGGCATCGTCACCGGTGCGCTGACCGGCGACCGCCACGTCGCCGAGGAGCGCACGGCGGCACTGCTCGACGCGGCTCGGCCGCTCCCCATGACCTTCCATCGCGCCTTCGACGACTGCCTCGAGCTCGGTACCGCGCTCGAGGCCCTGATTCGCGTGGGCGTGCCGCGCGTGCTGACGTCGGGAGGAGCGCGTACCGCTGCCGACGGGGCCGAGCGGATTGCGCGGCTCGTGACTCAAGCGAAAGGACGGATCGAGATTCTGGCCGGGGGCGGTATCGACGCCGAGAACGTCGCGCCGCTCGTGCGAGACACAGGCGTACGCGAGGTGCATTTCAGTGTGACAGAGGCGGAGAAGGTCCGAGCGGTGATCCGCGCGCTGAGTCCCTAAGGGCGAATTGTGTTGCTGCGAGCAACGTCGTCCGGCTAGTGCGCATCGGTAGCGTGAGAGAGATTCATTGCTGCGCTCCTAACCCTTCCCCCAACCGAGGCCCCAAATGATCAGGCGCTCCCTCGCCGCGTTGCTACTCACCGCGGGTTTAGCGGCGCCCGCGGCCGCACAGCAATTCAAGGTCGCCAAGTTCAGCATTGGCGGTGACGGCGGCACGGACTACCTGACCGCCGAGCCCGGGACGGGTCGAGTGTTCGTCTCGCGCAGCACGCACGTCATGGTGATCGACGGCGCGACCGGCAAAGTGATCGGCGACATTCCCGACACGCCGCGCAACCACGGCATCGCGCTCGCGGCGAAAGCGAAGCACGGCTTCATCACAAGCGCCGGTGACTCGACCGTCACGATGTTCGACCTCGGCACGCTCGCGGTGATCAAGAAGATCAAGATCCCGACCGGCGGGCTCGACGGCATCATGTACGAAGACTTCTCCGACCGCATCATCCTTACCAATCACAGCCACCCAATCGGGACCGCGGTCGCGCTCGATGCAAAGACGGGGGACATCGTCGGAACCGCGCAGCTCGAGGACGACGGTCCCGAGGGCGCCGCGAGCGACGGCAGGGGCAAAATCTTCGTCAACAACGAGGGCAAGAGCACGATTCAGGTGATCGACGTGCAGAAGATGGCGGTGCTCGCGTCCTGGCCGCTCGCGCCGTGCGAAGGTCCGACGGGGATCGCCTACGATCGCGCCACCAACCGGATCTTCTCAGGCTGCGGCAAGACGTCGGTCGTCGTCGACGCGAACACCGGTAAGGTTGTCGCCACGATCGCGAACGGTGATGGCGTCGACGCGTTGGGATTCGATCCGGCCGAGAAGCTGATTTACATTCCCGCGGGGCGCGACAGCAATGTCACCGTCGCGCGCCAGGATGCGCCCGACAAATACACGGTGGTGGCCACAGTGGCGACGATGCGCGGCGCCAAGACGATTTCGGTCGATCCGGTCAAGCATGTCGCCTATCTGTTCCAGCCGGAGTACGGTCCGTTGCCGCCGGGCACGCCGCCGCCGGCTCCGGGTCAGCGGCCGCCGCGCGGACCGGTGATCGGGGCGTATTTCTTCGCGATCAGTCACTGAGTCATCAGCGACCACCGCAGCTCTTCCGGAATCGCCGGTGTCGCCCCCGGCTGCGAGCACACGTAGGCAGCTACGGCATTCGCGCGCCGATTGACTTCGTCCAAGGGCCGCTCCGCCAGGATCCCCACGAGCAGGGTGGCGGTGAAGGCATCGCCCGCGCCGACCGTGTCCACAATCTCCGTGCTCGGCGCGGCAGAGTCCCATACGCCATCGGCGGTGACGAGGAGGGATCCGCAGGCCCCACGGGTCAATGCCGCGATCCGCAGTCCAAACCGATCGCACAGCACGCGCAACTGGTCCACCGGCGGTGCGCTGTCCAGTTCGCATAGTCGCGCTACCACCGGGAGCTCCTCCTCGTTCAGCTTGACGGCGTTGGCCAACTCCAGGGACTGGGCCAACACGTCCGCGTCGTAAAAGGCCTGCCGCAGGTTGACGTCGAACAAGCGCCACGCCGGCTCGCGTGTGGCCGCCACCGCGCGGCGGATCGTGGCG
>DASZCG010000205.1:0-10453 GCA_035943355.1 Gemmatimonadales bacterium | reverse complement strand
GTGGCGGTCTATTCGGCGCCGGATCGGCTGGCACCGCACGTGCGCCAGGCCGACGCCGCCGTGCTGCTCGGCGCCGGGCCGGCCGCCGACTCGTATCTCGACATCGGCAAGCTCATCGCGGCCGCGCGCGACAGCGGCTGCCAGGCGGTACATCCCGGGTACGGATTCCTGTCCGAGCGCGCCCCGTTCGCCGAGGCGTGCGCCAACGCGGGACTGATCTTCATCGGGCCGCCTGCCGGGGCCATCCGCGCCATGGGCGACAAGACGGAAGCGCGCCGCCGCATGCAGGCCGCCGGAGTGCCCGTCGTCCCGGGCACGGCGGCGCCGCTGCGCGACCCGGTGGATGCGCGTCGTGAGGCAAAGCGGATCGGGTATCCCGTGTTGCTGAAGGCGGCAGCCGGCGGGGGCGGGAAGGGAATGCGCCTGGTGCGGGCCGAACAGGACGTGGAAGACGCGTTCCAGGCGGCGCGGCGCGAGGCATTGAAGGCGTTCGGAGACGGCAGCATCTACATCGAGAAGTATCTCGAGCGCCCGCGGCACATCGAAGTTCAGGTGCTGGCCGATCGCCACGGCCGGGTGGTCGCGCTGGGGGAGCGCGAGTGCAGCATCCAGCGGCGCCATCAGAAGCTGATTGAAGAAGCCCCTTCGGTCGCGGTGTCGCCGGCGCTGCGGCGCCGGCTGTGCGAAGCGGCGACGGCGGCCGCCGGTGCGGTCGGTTACATCAGCGCCGGCACGATCGAGTTTCTGCTCACGCCGGCCGGCGAGTTTTTCTTCCTCGAGATGAACACGCGCATTCAGGTCGAGCATCCGGTCACCGAGGTGGTGTACGGCGTGGACCTGGTGCGCGAGCAGCTGCGCATCGCGGCCGGGCAGCCGATGCGCGTGCATGTCGGTGGCACGCCGCTGCACCCCCGCGGCCATGCGATCGAGTGCCGCATCACCGCCGAAGATCCCTTCAACGATTTTCTCCCTGCGACGGGCGTGCTGGAGTATCTGCGCGTGCCGAGCGGCCCCGGGATCCGGTGGGATGCCGGTGTCGAGGCGGGCAACGAAGTGACGCTGTTCTACGATCCGTTGCTGGCCAAGCTCATCGCCTGGGGAGAAACGCGCGACATCGCGATCCAGCGCATGCGTCGCGCGCTGGGCGAGCTGATCGTCGTCGGGCTGCCGACGAGCCAGCCATTTCATGTGCGCGTGATGGACGATCCCGAGTTCCTGCGCGGCGAGCTCGACATCACGTATCTCGAGCGCGCCGGCGCGCGAGTCCTCTCGGCGCCACCACAGCCGGGATTGGAACGGGCCCTGGCGGTCGCCGCGGCGCTGGAGGCTGACGAGCAACGGGAGCGAACGGGCGGGCGAGGGGGGCGAGACGGGCGAGACGGGCGGGACGGGCCGGACGGGCCGTCGGCATGGGTGATCGAGAGCAGGCGCATGGGTCTCCGGGGCGAGCTCGAGTGAGCGACATCGTGTCGATCACGCGCATCGCGGCAGGCGGGGACGGAGTGGGGCGACTCGAGGATGGGCGAGTCGTCTTCATGCCACGCAGCGCCCCCGGAGACCGGGTCCGGATGCGCGAGGGATCGTTCGAGGGACACCGGCGATTTGCGCGCGCCGAAGTCGGCGAGATCATCGCGGCGAGTCCCGTGCGCGTCGGGCCACCGTGTCCGCACTATGTGCACGATCACTGCGGTGGCTGCCAGCTGCAGCACATCGCGTACGACGCACAGCTCAGCGCGAAGCGCGCGATCGTGGGTGATGCGTTACGGCGGATCGGAAAACTCGAGATCGAGGACCCGGAAATCGTCGAAGCGCTCGAGGAGTGGCGGTACCTGGCGAGAATATCCATGGTGGCGAAGACGACGGTCGGACTCCATCCCTTCGATCGGCCCAACTTCGTATTTCCTCTCGCCGACTGTCACATCACCGATTTCAGGCTCATGGCGTTGTGGCGGGAATTGCGCGGCCAGCTCGCGCTGCTGCCGCAGCCGCTGACGCGGCTCACGCTGCGGCTCGATCGCGAAGGCGCTCGCCATGTCATCGCCGAGTCGTCAGGGGAACCCTGGCGCAACGCCGAGGAGCTGCGCTGGGGGTTGGGCGCAGCGGACCTCGTCTGTTGGTGGCAACAGGTGGACGGTGCGGCGCGAGTCGTTGCGGGGCCGGCAACAGGGTTTCCCGCGACCGCGTTCGAGCAGGTGAATCCCAGCATGGGGGTCATCGCCCGGCGCTGGGCGGTCGATCAGCTCGGCGACGTGCGGGGCCAAACGGTGTGGGACCTCTACGGTGGGATCGGCGACACCGCGGCGCTCCTTATCGAAGCGGGCGCGAGCGTCGTGAGTGTCGACGCCGATGAGACAGCGGTGAATTGGGGCCGTGGCCGCTTGCCGGCCGCGCGCTTCATCGCCGCGCGTGCCGAAGATGTGCTGGCGAGCCTGCCGCCCCCGCACGCCGTCGTCGTCAACCCGCCGCGGGCAGGACTGCATTGGGATGTGACGCTGCGCTTGACTGCCGAGCCAGTCGCGAAACTCGTCTACATCGCGTGTGACCCGGCCACACTGGCGCGCGACCTCTCGCGACTGAACGTGAATTACGTGATCCGCGCGGTGCGAGCATTCGATTTCTTTCCGCAGACGGCGCAGGTGGAGACCGTAGCGGTGCTGGAGGCCGCATGAAATATCACGTCACGCTCCGCGGCCGCACCTACATCATCCACGTCAATGGCGGTGCCGTGACCGTTGACGGCGACCGGATGGAAGCCCATTGGGCGGCGATCCCCGGCACACCGCTCATTCATCTGCTCCTTGGCAAGGACTCCTGGACTGTCGCTTGCCAGCGGCTCGACAACGATGGCCGGCGTTGGGCCATGGGCGCAGCGGGTGAGCGGCTGGAAGTCGAGGTGCAGGACGACCGGTCGCGGCAGATCGAGGCACTCACGGGCCAGGGGCGTAAAGTGACGGCTGGCGGGGTCGTGAGAGCGCCGATGCCGGGGCTCGTCGTCCGGGTAGAGGTAGCGGTGGGACAGGAAGTCGTCGCGGGAGCCGGCTTGGTGGTCGTCGAGGCCATGAAGATGGAAAACGAGCTCCGCGCGCACAGTCGCGGGGTCGTCGAGCAGGTTCACGTCGCAGCGGGCCAGCGGGTCGAGAAGGGAGCGCCACTGGTCACACTCGGCCCGGTGAAAGTCGCGGAACCTTCGAGTTGACAGAGCGTTACGCCCCGATTAAAGTTCGCGTCTGCCTAAAACCAGGTGTTGGGTTCCTGGGGTTAGGTATGTGGGATAGACCGAACACCTGAGACCAAACACCTGACACCTGCACTGGGCATGAAGACATTCGTGTTGCGGAAAGAGGACATCGAGCGCCGGTGGTGGCTCGTCGACGCGGCGGATCAGCCGCTCGGCCGGCTGGCCAGCCGCATTGCGCAGGTGCTCCGCGGCAAACACAAGCCGACGTTCACGCCGCACACGAACGGCGGAGACTTCGTCATCGTCATCAACGCCGAGAAGGTGCACCTGACCGGTCGCAAGCCGGAGCAGAAGCGCTATTTCCGGCACACGGGGTACATGGGCCACGAACGGTTTACGCCGGTGAGCAAGGTGTTCAGCAAGCATCCCGAGCGTGTGATCGAGAAGGCGGTGTGGGGGATGTTGCCGAAAACGACGTTGTCACGCCAACACGTGAAGCAGATGCTCAAGGTATACGCCGGTCCCGAGCATCCGCACGCGGCGCAGCAGCCAACGCCGCTGGTTGCCGTGGAGGCCAAATGAGCTCGGGGATCACTCCGGAGCTGCGCTGGCACGCCATCGGCCGCCGCAAGCTGGGCATCGCGCGGGTGTATCTGACGCCGGGATCGGGCAAATGGAGCATCAACGGGCGCACACTGGGCGACTATTTCCCCCGGCCGTCGCTCGTGTCGCACATTCAGCAGCCGTTCACCGCGACCGACACACTGGGCGCGTTCGACGTGAAGGCGCGCGTCGTGGGTGGCGGATTGACGGGTCAGGCTGGTGCGATGCGGTTGGGAATCGCGCGGGCGCTGGTGCTCGCGGATGATCGGCATCGGAAGAAACTCAGAGAGCAGGGTCTCCTGACGCGCGATCCGCGCGCCGTGGAGCGGAAGAAGCCGGGCCGTGCTGGTGCCCGGAAGCGGTTCCAGTTCAGCAAACGGTAAACGCGATCAAATACTCACGTCGCCCGATCTGCGCCTGGGTCCCCTCGGGGTTGGCGTGGAGATGACGGCGGCGGCGGAATAACCCAGGAAAGGGAGTAAATGCCTCAGCCTCAGTTGCAGGAATTGTTGGAAGCAGGTGTCCATTTCGGCCACCAGACGCGCCGCTGGAATCCGAAGATGCGGCGCTTCATCTTCGCCGAACGCTCCGGCATCTACATCATCGACCTGCAGAAGACGATGCGTCAGCTCGAAGTCGCACAGGAGCTGCTGCGCAACGTCGTCCTCAAGGGCGAGGGCGTACTCTTCGTGTGCACCAAGAAGCAGCTCAAGGGCATTCTGGAAGCGGAAGCGAAGCGTTGCAGCGCGTTCTACGTCACGGAGCGCTGGCTCGGCGGGACGCTGACCAACTTCCAGACGATCAAGAAGCAGATCAAGCGGCTCAAGGACCTGGAGCAGGGCGCGGCGGACGGCGACTTCACGAACTACACCAAGAAGGAGCAGCTGCTGTTCGACCGCGAGCGTGGCAAACTCGACAAGAACCTCGCGGGTATCAAGAATCTCGGCCGGCTGCCCGGCGCGCTGTTCGTGGTGGACGCCAAGAAAGAGCGCATCGCCGTCGCCGAGGCGAACAAGCTGGGGATTCCGGTGGTGGCGATCGTCGATACGAACGCCGACCCCGACCTGATCACGGTGCCGATCCCCGGCAACGACGACGCGATTCGGGCGGTCTCGTTGATCACGAACGCGGTGTCCGACGTGATCGCCGAAGCGCGGCGGCAGATGCCGCTGCGCGACGCGGCCACGGGCGAAGAGGGAGAGGGCACGACGTACTCGACCGAAACGGGCGAAGCGGACGTCGATGGCGATCGGAAGAAGCGGCCGGCCCGTCGCAAGCGGCGGCCCAAGCCCGAGGCGATCGCCGCCCGGATGAAGACCGAAGAGACGCCTGCTCCGGCTGCGGAACCCGTCAGCGGAGAGAAGGCGTAACAACTCGAGCTGGATGAACCACCGACCGCCGCCCCGGGCCACACGGCGCGAGGGCGGCGTTTTTATGAGGAGTGAACGGAAGCGATGAGCACGAAGACGACAGGAATCAGCGCTAAACAGGTGGCGGAGCTGCGCGCCAGGACCGGCGCGGGCATGATGGACTGCAAGAAGGCACTCGAGGAGGCGGGCGGCGATATGGCGAAAGCCGAGGAGCTGCTCCGCGTGAAATACGCGGCGCGCGCCCAGCAGCGTGCCGACCGCGCGGCCGGCCAGGGCGTGATCGAGATCTATCTGCACTTCAACGGCAAAGTCGCCACGATGGTCGAGCTCAACTCCGAGACCGACTTCGTCGCCAACACGGCCGAGTTTCGGCAGCTGGCCAAGGACATCGCGCTCCACGTGGCGTCGGCCAGGCCGATCGCCGTGCGGATCGAGGATGTCCCGGCCGACGTCGTGGAGCGCGAGCGTCGCGTCTATACGGCCCAGGTCGCCGACGAGAAGAAGCCCGATCCGGTCAAGCAGAAAATCGTCGAGGGCAAGCTGAAGAAGTTCTATCAGGACAACGTGCTGCTCGAGCAGCCGTTCGTGAAGGACGACAAGGTCACGGTGGGCGACCTCGTGAAGGCGCTCTCCGGCAAGACGGGTGAGAAGGTGGAGATCCGGCGATTCGCCCGCTTCGAGCTCGGCGGCAATTAGGTGACGAAGGGGGGGCTCGCGTACAAGCGCGCGCTGCTCAAACTATCGGGCGAAGCGTTCGCGGGTGGGCGAGCTTCCGGCATCGACTTCGCGGTCATCGAGCGACTGTCCGATGAGCTGAAGTCGGTCGCCGCGACCGGTGTCCAGCTTGGCCTGGTGATCGGCGGCGGCAACATCTTGCGCGGCACGGCGGCGAGCGAGCAGGGGATGGACCGCGTCTCGGCGGACTACATGGGCATGCTGGCGACGATCATCAATGCGCTGGCGCTGCAGGACATCCTCGAAAAGAAGGGCGTGGATACGCGCGTGATGACCGCGATCCGCATGGAGGAGCTGGCGGAGCCCTATATCCGGCGGCGCGCGGTGCGTCACCTCGAAAAGGGTCGCATGGTCATCTTTGCCGGCGGCACCGGCAATCCCTACTTCTCCACCGACACCGCGGCCGTGTTGCGGGCACTCGAGCTGGAGGCGCAGGCGATTCTCAAGGCGACCAACGTGGACGGCATCTACACGGCGGATCCCAAGAAAGACCCCAAGGCCACGTTCCTGCCGTCGCTGACGTTTCAGGAGGCGCTGGTCAAAGGCTACGCGGTGATGGACGCAAACGCGTTCGGGTTGTGCAAAGAGAACAAGCTCCCCATCGTGGTGTTCAACATCAACCAGCCCGGTGCCACGGCCAGGGTCCTGGCCGGAGAGCGCGTCGGCACGATCGTCCAATGACCCCTGCACCAGGCGCGAGCCTCACCGATCACGTCAAACACGCCAAACAGCTGATGGACAAAGCGGTCGACGCCGTGAAGCGCGAGTTCTCGACCGTGCGCACCGGCAAGGCGACGACTGCGTTGCTCGACCTCGTGCGCGTGGAAGCCTACGGCAACGAGATGCCGCTCACGCAGGTCGCGAGCGTCGCGGCGCCGGAGCCCAAGCTCCTGACGGTGCAGCCGTGGGACCGGAACCTGCTCAAGGCGGTGGAAAAGGGCATTCTCGCGTCGAACCTCGGCCTCACGCCGGCGAACGACGGCACCATCATCAGGATTCCGATTCCGGCGCTGACCGAAGAGCGCCGCAAAGAGTTGGTCAAGGTCGTGCACAAGTTCGCGGAAGAGGGGCGCGTGGCGATTCGCCATGCCAGAACCGAGACGATGAACAGGATCAAGAAGACCGAGCATGTCTCGTCAGACGACCAGAAGCACGCGGAGAAGGAAGTGCAGAAGGTCCACGATGAGCATCTCAAGGGAGTCGACGCCGCGGTGAAGGCCAAGGAAGCGGAGATCATGGAAGTCTGATGGTGCCCGGTCCAGTTCCTCGTCACGTCGCAATCATCATGGACGGCAACGGCCGCTGGGCGGCCGAGCGCCGCCTGCCGCGGCCGTTCGGCCACCGGGCGGGGATGAAGGCGGTGCGCGAGGCGGTGGAAGGCGCGATCGATTCGGGCGTCGCAGTGCTCACGCTGTTCGCCTTCTCGGAAGAGAACTGGAACCGGCCGGCGCCGGAAATCTCCGCGCTGATGGACCTGCTCGAGGAATACATCGCCCAGGAAGTCGCCGAGCTGAAGGGTCAGGGTGTGCAGGTGCACGTGCTGGGCGATCGCAGCCGCCTGACCCCCGGTGGCCGGGCCGCGGTCGAGCGCGTGGAGCGCGAGACGGCGGCCGGTGAGAAGCTGTCGCTCAATCTCTGCATTTCGTACTCGTCGCGCGGCGAGATCGCCGGCGCGGCCCGGCTGCTCGCCGAGGAAGTGCTCAAGGGGACGAAAAAGCTCGAGGACATCGACGAGGACGCGCTGCGCGCCAAGCTGTACACGGCGCCGTGGGGCGATCCCGATCTGCTGATCCGCACCTCCGGCGAGCAGCGACTCTCGAACTTCCTGCTCTGGCAGCTCGCGTACACCGAGCTCTACATCACGCCGGTGTTGTGGCCGGACTTCAACCGGCGTACGCTGCTCGACGCCATCCTGGACTATCAGCGGCGCGATCGCCGGTTCGGCAAAGTCACCGCGTCCTGATGCCATCCAAAAACCTGGTGCAGCGCATCATCGTGGCGGCGATCGCCATTCCGGCGGTCGCGGGCATCATCTGGCTCGGCGGCTGGGTGCTGGCCGCGACGCTCGCCATCCTCGGCGTGCTGGGCGTGCGCGAGGTCTACGACCTGGGCCGCCGGCAGGGAATCGAGCCGCTGGACCGCACGGGCTGGCTGGCGGCGGCAGGCATCCCGCTGCTCGCGTACTGGGCGAAGGGCTCGGAGCTGCACTGGGCGGAGCCGGCCCTGTACGTCGGGGCGCTGTGGCTCATGCTGACGATGGTGATCGCGATGGCGCGGCGCGGGCCGATGGGCCGCCCGCTCACGAGCGTGTCGATCACGGTGTTCGGTTGTCTGTACGCGTCGGGGCTCCTCACGTTTTTGATCGCGATCCGACACGGCAGCCAGGCCGTCAGCCGTCCCACCGCCTCGGTGCTTCTCACACTGTTCCCCCTCGTCATTACCTGGATCTGCGACACGGCCGCGATGGCCGTGGGAAGCTCGGTCGGGGGACCCCAGCTCGCCCCCGTGCTGTCGCCCAAGAAGACCCACGCCGGCGCGATCGGCGGCACGCTGGGCGGCGTGATCACGGCACTGGCGCTCGGCAAATTCGTACTCAATCGCGCGGGGTGGAATTTTTCCGCGGGCCAGCTGTTGCTGTTCGGGCTCGCGGTGTCCATTGTGGGGCAGATCGGTGACATCGCGGAATCGCTCTTCAAGCGCGAGGCGGGCCTGAAGGATTCCTCAACGCTCATTCCGGGACATGGCGGGGTGCTCGATCGGCTCGATTCCCTGTATTTCGTGATTCCTGCAGCCGCCGGTTTGTACCGTATGTTCGGGGTGATATGAGCGTCGGCGTCGCGGTACTCGGTTCGACCGGGTCGATTGGGCGATCAACACTGCACGTGCTGGCCAGGCAACGCGAGCGGTTTCGCGTGGTGGCGCTGACGGCGCACTCGAATCGGGATCTGCTCGCCCAGCAGGAGCGGGAGTGGCATCCCGCGTTTGTCGGCCTGGTAAATGGCGGGAGCAGGGAGCACGGACCAGGAAGCAGACATCGCGGGACGGCATGCCTCGTCGAGGCGGCCACCCACCCCGACGTGCAAATCGTGGTGAACGGGATCGTGGGTGCGGCGGGGCTCGAGGCGACGTTCGCGGCACTGCGGGCCGGCAAGCGCGTCGCGCTCGCGAACAAAGAGACCCTCGTCATGGCGGGCGACCTCGTGACGCAGGCCGCGCGCGAGGGCGGCGGGGAGATCGTCCCCGTCGATTCCGAGCACAGCGCCGTGCTGCAGTGCGTCACCGGCCGGCGGCCGACGGAGCTGGCGCGGCTGATTCTCACGGCCTCGGGGGGCCCGTTCCGCACCTGGGGACCGGAGCGCGTGTCGCAGGCGACAGTCGCCGACGCGCTCAAGCATCCGACGTGGACGATGGGGAGGAAGATCACGGTCGATTCGGCGACGCTCGTGAACAAGGCGCTCGAGGTGATCGAGGCGCACTATCTGTTTGCTGTTGGCGATGACGACATCGATGTGGTGATTCATCCCCAGTCCGTCATCCATGGGTTCGCCGAATTCGTGGATGGCTCGGTGCTGGCGCAGGTCGGTTTCCCCACGATGGAGCTGCCAATTCTGTACGCGCTCACGTATCCTGAGAGAGTACCGGACAGCGGCGTGCGGCGGTTCGATCCGGTGGCTGCCGGAGCACTCACGTTCGAGGAGCTGCGGCTCGACCGGTTCCCGGCGTACGCGGTGGGACGTGAAGCGGCACGGCGCGGCGGCACAGCGCCGGCGATGTTCAACGCGGCCAATGAGGTGGCGGTGCAGCTCTTCCTGGACGAAAAGATTCCCTTCGGCAAGATCCCGGAAGTTCTCGAGCGCGTGCTGGAGCACGCTCGGCCCGGCGACGCCTCGACGCTGGCGGGCGTGCTCGCCGCCGACGCGGAAGCGAGGCGCCTGGCACAGGAGGCCGCGTGCTCCTGACCATTGCGTCGCTGATCATCGTCCTCGGCATCCTGATCTCGGTGCACGAATTCGGTCATTTCATCGTCGCCAAGGCCGTCGGCATTCAGGTGCTGCGGTTCTCCCTCGGGTTCGGGCGCCCGCTGTTCCAATGGCAGCGCGGCGAGACGGAGTATTGGGTTTCGTGGATCCCGCTCGGCGGCTATGTGAAGATGGCGGGCCTCGAAGAAGAAGGCATGGTTGGCGAGCTGGAAGGCGGCAAAGCGACAGTGCCGATCGATCCGGCTCGTGCCTTCGACCAGAAGCCTCTGTGGGCGCGGATGGCCGTCATTCTCGCCGGCGTCACGATGAATCTGTTTTTGGCATTCGTCATCTTCACCGGACTCGTTGCGATCGCGGGCGCTCCGCGTGCCGCCGTGACTCCCGTGGACTCCGTCCCGGCGTCACGCCTGCCGCCCGGCGCGGCGGCGCTCGCCACCGTGCGTCGTGGCGATATCGTCACCCGCATCAACGGCGATTCGCTGAAAACCTGGGACGATTTCGAGGAGAAGGTCATCGAGGGTCCCGAAGAGCTGCGATTCACAGTCGCGGGGCGCCCCGCGCCGATTGTCGTGCAGGTCCCGCGAGAC
>DASZCG010000204.1:0-9481 GCA_035943355.1 Gemmatimonadales bacterium | reverse complement strand
ATCGCCGCGCCCGTACAGGATCAGGTCGCCCTGGAGCACGCCATTCGTCACCGTCCCGTTCGCATACACGCTGGTGCGCGCGCGGAACTCGGCGGGTAGCAGGACCGTCGCCGTCGCGGCGACGACGAGCTTCGTGTTGCTCGCCGGCACCGAGAAGCGATCCCCGTTGCGATTGAAGAGCACGCGGCCGCGGTCGTCCTGGGCGAAGACGTTCCAGGTGGCCCGGTTGAACGGCGGCGCGTCGAGCAGCCGGTTCAGCCGCTGCTGGACCGATTGCGCGACTGCGGGCGAGGCTGCAGCGCTAATCGTAAGCGACGCGAGGATCAGCTTTCGCATAGAGCACGTCAGTGAGAAGGTTGACCAGCACGAAGATCACCGACAGAAACAGAATGCTGCCCTGAACTGCCGGCAGATCGCGCTTCTGAATCGCGAGCAGTACGTATCGCCCCACACCGGGCCACGAAAATATCGTCTCCGTGAGAATGCTGCCGGTCAGATAATTGCCAACGTCGAGGCCGATGACCGTGATGATCGGCAGGAGTGCATTGCGCAACGCATGGCGGCCGATGACGCGTTTCTCCGGCAGCCCCTTGGCGCGCGCCGTCCGAACGAAGTCGGCCGGCAGGATCTCGATCATGGCGCCGCGCGTCATGCGGGCGAGAAACGCGATCGAGCGAGTCCCCAGCGTGAGCGCCGGCAACACCAGGAAGGCGAGACCGCCGTACCCCGATGGCGGCAGCCACTGCAGCGCCACCGCGAACAGCAGGATCAGCAGCAGACCAACCCAGTAGACGGGAAACGACACGCCGACGTAGGCGATCAACATGCTGAAGCGATCGACGACCCCACCGGGCCGGAGGGCCGCGAGCACACCAAGGGTGATGCCGCAGGTCACGGCGAGCAGCATGGCGGCGCCGGCGAGCTGCAGCGTCTTGGGAAACCGCTCGGCGAGGTCGCCGAGGACGGGACGTTGTGTGATGTAGGAGCGTCCCAGGTCGCCGCGGACGACGCCCCAGACGTAGTGCCCGAACTGGATGGGCAGCGGATCGTCGAGATGCAGCTCTGCGCGCAACCGGGCGATCGTCGCCGAGTCGGCGCGCTCACCCACCATTTCGGAGACGGGATCTCCGGGCACGACATTGAGCAGCAGGAACGCGACGACCAGCACGCCGAACAGCGTTGGGATCGTGGCAAGCAGACGCCGGCCGACGAGCTGAATCACTTCACCAGCCGAGCTGTAGTCCAGCGCTGGCCGTTAAAAATCACCGGCACGTCCCAGCCGTCGACCGATGGCTGCACGGCCCACAGGTCGACGGGGAACCAGAGATACAGCCACGGGGCCGCTTGAAAGACGCGCTCATCGATGCGGCGGTACAGCGCTTCGCGGGCCTGCTGATCGACAGTGCGGCGCGCGACGAGAATGAGTGAATCGGTGACCCGGTCGCTATAGAAGGAATAGTTGCCGCCGGGACCGACGCTGGCGCTATGAAAGAGGGGATAGAGGAAGTTGTCGGCGTCGGGATAGTCGGCCCACCAGTCGAGGATGGCCATATCCGTGTCGCCCTTCCGGACCGCTTCCCGCATGCTCGACGCGTCGCGCGACACGATCTCCACCCGGATGCCGACAACGGCTAACTGTGCCTGAATGGCTTGAGCCACCCGGCCCATTTCCACGTTCGTCCCCGAACGCCACAGTTGGACTGAAAAACCATTGGGAAAGCCTGCGGCGCGCAGCAAGCGACGGGCTTCCGTGGTGTCGTAGTTGTAGGGCGCGCGGCTGGGATCGCTGCCGCCGAGTGTCGGAGGAATCGCGCCGGCCGCCCGTTGGCCGCGACCGTTCCAGACCGTGCGCAGGATTTCGGGAACGTTCACGGCGTGATTGATCGCCCGCCGGACGTTGGGATCGCGCAGGGGGCCGCGGCGGTTGTTGAGCGGGACATAGACGGGCCGCAGCGCGGGCTTGCGCTTCAGCCAGTCCGGGTGCTCCCGTTCCCATTTGGCCGTCTCCCCGAACGGAACCTCCGCCACGGACAAGCGACCGCCGAGAAACTCGGCTGCGCGGGTCAGCGCCTCGGGAACGATACGGACGGTAAGCGACTCGCTCTCTGGAGTTCCGCCCCAGTAATTCGGATTCCTCGCGAATTTGAGGTAGTCGTCGTGCTCCCACGCCACGAAGCGCCACGGCCCCGTGCCGACGGGGTGTTGAACGAAATCCGCGGGAATCGGCGCTGGGACAATGGATGCAACCGGCATCGCGAGGAACTTGGGGAACACCGCCAGCGGCTGGGTCAACGTAAAGGCGACCGCGGTATCACCGAGGACCGCGATGCCGCTCACATCGCGAGCGCGACCGTCGGCGTAGTCTTGTGCTCCGGCGATCGGCAATAGGGGCCAGACCCGGCCGCCACGAGTCCCGGGACTGAGCACCCGCAGCAACGATCGCTTGATGTCCGCTGCGACAAGATGCCGCCCGTCATGGAACGTGACGTCGGGGCGCAGATGAAACACGTAGCGCTGGCCCGTGCGGTCGGCGGTCCACCGGTCCGACAGGCCCGGTACGAGCTGACCGTCGACGTTGAATTGGGTGAGGCCGTCGAACAGCAGTGCGATCATTTCGCCGGTGGGGACATCGGTCGACAGCGCCGGGTCGAGCGAGCGCGGGTCGTACGTCTCGTAGTAGACGAGCCCTCGCGCTCGGTCGCCGGACTGAGCGTGACAGCCGGCGAGAATGCAGAGGAACAGGGCGCTCTTGGCGGTGTCGAAAAGGTTGACAGTGCGGAGCAAGTGTCGCAACATAGCGGATTGCCAAATCTCGTCAATTGCGTGTCTTATGTCTGCTATTGCTCGCCGCGTGTGTGGCGACGACCGGTTTATCCGCCCAGGAGCAGCAGGAGCGGGTAGTCCGGGAACTGTCGTTTGTCGGTAACAAGGCGCTCGACGACATCACGCTCGAAAGCGCCATCGCCACGACCAACTCCAGCTGGTGGGCCACTTGGCCCTTCGTCCGCTGGATAGGCCTCGGGGAGAAGCGGTACTTCAACGAGGTCGAGTTCCGACGCGACGTCGTGCGTTTGATTCTGCTGTACCGCCAAAGCGGTTACATGAGTGCCGCGGTGGACACCGTCGTGCGACGATCGGGGCGCAATGTCTACGTCGAGATCCGGATCCATGAAGGCGAGCCGGTCCGCGTAACGCGTCTCGATGTAACAGGGATCGCGGGGATCCTCAACATCGACAAGCTGAAGCGCGACCTGCCCCTCCAGGTCGGCGATCCGTTCAACCGGTTCCTGATGCAAGCGTCGGCGGATACGATCGTCCAACGATTACGGGACAATGGGTATCCGTACGCCGCCGTGCTGCGGAACTACGACTCCGACGCGGGCGAACGGCGCGCCGAGGTCGCGCTGGACGCGCAGCCGGGGCCGCAGATGCGGATCGGTGAGGTTGTGATTCGCGGCGTGCAGGACGTCGATACAGGGACCATACGGCGCGTCATGTCCGTGCGACCCGGCGCCCGTTTCAACCAGAACATGCTCTATCAGACGCAACGGGATCTCTATGGCATGGGCGTGTTCAACTCGGTCAATGTGGTCCTGATCGACTCCATCGCGCCGCAGGAGACGGCGCTGCACGACTCCACCCTGCGGGTCCTCATCCAGGTGCAGGAGGGCCCGCGCCACCAGACGCGGATCGGTTTCGGCTACGCCACGGTGGAGTGCTTCCGGCTGCAGACCGGCTGGACGGCCCGCAACTTCTTCGGCGGCGCCCGCTCGCTTGACCTATCGGCGCGGTTCACCAAGCTCGGCGGCGGCTTCCCGGCGCAGACCGATATCAACGGTACGACGGGCATCAAGTCGGTCTGCAATCCGTTTGCGGGCGACTGGACCGTCGACACCATGGACTACCAGCTGAACGCCAACCTGCGGAAGCCCGCATTCTTGTCGCGGACCAATGTCGCGACATTGGGCCTGACAGCGGAGCGCAGCTCCCTGTACGGCGTGTACACCCGCGAAGCGATCGGTGGCAATGCGACGATCACGTTCAATACGCGAAGCGCATGGCCACTCACGCTCGGCTATTACTACTCGGTCGGGCGCACCTCGGCCCCCGACGCCTTCTTCTGCTACGTCTTCCGCGTGTGCGACGAAGCGAGCCGCCATTTTCTCCGCGACCGCCGGCAATTCGGTGCGGTCTCGATCAGTCTCACCCGCGACCGGGTGAACAACATCCTCGATCCTTCCCGGGGAAGCCTCACCACGGTGACCCTCCTGAATGCATCGCACTTCTTCGGCTCGCAGGTGCCGTACGAGTTCAATCGCGGGGAGTTCGAGATCGCGAAGTACTATCCCATCGGGCGGCGCACCGTGTTCGGGTGGCGTGTCCATGCGGGAGTGATTCTGCCGCGCAACATCGATCTGTCCGGGCAACAGGTCGGATACGTGCCGCCGGATCAGCGCTTTTACGGTGGCGGGCCAAATTCGGTGCGGGGCTATGGCCGCAATGAAATGGGCCCGCGGGTCTACGTCGTGAGCGATACCAGTGACACCACGCTCGCGAGCAAACCAGGGGAGGAAAAAGTGTGGCGCGGCGTCTTTACGGCGCCGACGGGTGGGAACACCCTGATCGTCATGAACGCGGAGCTGCGCCTGCCCTCGCCGGTCCTCCCGCAACGGATGCGGCTTGGCGTCTTCGTCGATGTCGGACAAGTGTGGGAGCGGGGATCGGAGGTGTTTCCGATCAGCGGGCTGCGCGTGACGCCGGGTGCCGGTCTGCGATTTGCCACGCCTTTGGGGCCCGTTCGCGTTGACGCCGCTTACAATGGTTACGCGGTGGAGCGAGGCCCGCTGCTGTACGTGCCGACAGACAGCACAGGGGTCCCACAGCCGATCGTGCAGATCCGGGACTCGTATCCGCCGGTCCGAGCCGAGAAGACGTTCTGGCAGAAGGTCGTCGTGCAATTCGCCATCGGGCACGCCTTCTGATGATGCGCCGTTCGCTGAGCGTTGCGCTCTGGTCCCTCGTCGGGCTGCTGGCGTGTTTTCTCGGCGCGCTCAACGCGCTCGTGGGCACGCAGGCGGGGCGCACGCTGCTCGCCCGGATCGCCAGCTCCGCGGTGCAAAGCGCGGTCGCCGGCACAATCACGGTCGCTGAGGTGCGCGGCTCGCTGCTGACGGGAGTCGTCCTCACCGATGTGCGCCTCATCGATCCCGATTCGACGCTGGTCGCCTTGCTGCCCCGCGCCGAGCTCGGCTACAACCTCATCGATTTCGCGGCTGGGCGCATTGTGTTCCTGGAGGTGCATCTCGATAAGCCGGTAATCAACATCGTGCAGCATGCCAATGGCACCACGAATTTTGCCGAGCTGCTGAAGCTGGACGTCAAGGACACGGTCAAGACCAGGCTACTCGGGCCCGCGGGTCCGCGCTCCCTGATTCTGCTGCGCAACGTGCAGATCGACGACGGGTCGCTGACCCTGCGGCTGCAGAAGCACGGGGAAGTCACGAACACCAATGAGGAGATCGAGTACTCGGGCGAAGACGGCCGCTACCGCCTGCGCCGCTTCGAGCACCTGAACGCCCGCCTGGCGGCGCTGCGCATTCAGTCACCCAGAGAGAAGGGCATCCGCATCGACATCCTGCGACTCGCCACGGAGGCGAGCGATCCGCACATGTCGATTGTCGACGCTCAGGGGCGTGTCACGATCGACGGCAGCACGCTCGACGCCGATCTGTCGCGCGTGCGGTTTCCGGCCACGCAGTTCGCCGCCCGCGGCACGGTGCAATGGCCCCGCGACACGGTGCTCTGGAACCTGGCGATGCGGGCCGACTCGGCGACCCTGAGCGACATCCGGTTCCTCGATCACCGCTTCCCCGACGGGGCCGTGCTGCATGGCGGCGTCGCGGTTGTCTCGCATGGCGGCAGGCTGCTCGAGATTCAGCTGCGCCCGCTCGACCTGACGTACGGGACCGGCCGTGTCACCGGGCACGTGACCGCGTTCAGCGCCGCGGACTCGGGGCTCGTTGCGCTCCGCCAGGGTGATTTGCTTTCCCGCGATTTGTCGCTCGAGCTCGTGCGCCCCTTCCTCGATACGCTCCCCTTCGCCGGCCGTCTGACAGGACAGACGATCGTCGATGGACCGATGAGCGCGCTGAAGATCGAGACGTCGTGGTCGTTCCGCGATTCGCTGGTGTCGGGATGGCCGGAGTCGCAGATCCAGGGGAAGGGGGAGGTCAACCTCGCCGGCCACGATCTCGGATTCCAGCCGTTTGCCGTGGAAACGGGCCGAATCGATATCGGCACAGTGCGCAACATGGTGCCGGCGTTCGACCTGCAGGGTGAGCTCGACGCGGCCGGCACGCTGACCGGCACACTCAAGAATGCGACGTTCAGCGGCACACTGCGCCATCACGACGGCGACCGGCCGGTCAGCGTGATTCGCGGTGTGGTGGGGCTCGACTCGCGGAGCGAGATCCTGGGCGTATTCGCGGATGTCAGCGCCGATTCGCTGGCGCTCGACGGCCTCACGGGCCGGATCGCGGGATTTCCGCTGCGCGGCTCGCTGCAAGGAACGATCCGGTTGAACGGCAATCTCGCAGCGCTCGAGACTCACGCCGATCTCGCTATGCTCGGTGGCGGCGGCGCCGTCCGCGGCGACGGCACGCTCGTGCTCGGCGTGCCGCGCAGTGTGCCGCTCTATGGCGCGCGCAAGTTCACCATCCACGCGCAGGACGTGAACCTGCAGCGCTGGATGGTGCGCAATGGCCCGCCGTCGCGCCTCACGTTCACGGCTACGGGCAGCGTCGAGGGCGACAGCCTATCGCCGCCGGTCGGCGCGTTTTCCGCTGCACTCGCTCCTTCGTTGTTCGCCGGGTCGATCATCGACAGCGGCGCCGCCGCGCTGCATTTCGCCCATGGGCGGCTGCATGTGGATTCACTGCGCGTGCAACAGCCGGGATTGGTTTCGCACGGCAGCGGGTCGTTGGGATGGAGGCGGCCCGAGACGGGCACGCTCGCCTTCAATTTCGACGCCGATAGCCTGAGCGTGCTCGATTCGCTCGTGACGTGGCTCGCCGGCGCGGCCCTGAGCGCCCCGACACCCGAAGACAAGCTCAGCGGCGCGGCGCAAGTTCGTCTGACGCTGCAAGGTGCCCTCGACTCTCTGTCGCTGGGCGCCGATGCGCAGGTCGAGGGACTGCGCTGGCGCCAGTGGCGCCTTCCCAAAGGTCAGGGCAGCATCGCGTACCAGCCTGGCCGCGTGCCGCGGTTCGACATCCAAGCGGACATCGATTCGCTCGGACATGGGCGATTCGGATTCGGCGCCGCCGCCGCCCACGCGCGGGGCACGCGCGATTCGCTCACCTGGTTCGCTCGCTCGCGCGTCGGCGATCTGGGGGCGTTCCTTGCTGGCGGCCGCTACGTGCGCCCCGGCGGAGCCGCGGAGGGGAAGGGAACGACGCAGCAGGTCGCGGTGGACTCGCTCGCTGTACTGCTGCCCAGCGGGGTCTGGTTCCTCGAGCGTCCGACGGCGCTCGCGTTCGGTGACTCGGTCCTGCACGTCGACTCGGCGGTCTTGAAAAATGCGCGCGGCGCCGGGCGGATTGTGCTTGCCGGTGACATGCCGCCCCGCGGCCCCATTCGGGCGCAGGTCACGCTCGATAGCGTTCCACTCGCCGGCATCTATGCGTTGATGCAAAAGGACACGGCGGGTGTGGCCGGCGCGGTCACGGCACTGGTTTCCGTGCGCGGCTCGCGGGCGATTCCCGTCTACGTCGCGTCGTTTTCGTTGGCGAATCCGTCGTTCGGCTCATTCGCCGCGCCATTCATGGACGGCAGCATGGACTATCGCAACCGGCGGCTGAACGGCGAAGTCCACATGTGGCGCGAGGGTCAGAGGATTCTGGATGTCACGGCGCATTTGCCGCTCGACCTCGCCCTCGGCCCGGTCGCTCAGCGCCAGCTGCCCGACAGCCTCTCGGTGCAAGCGCGCGCTGATAGCGCGGATCTGGGCGTGCTCGCGGCGGTCACGACGACGGTGCGGCAGGTGCAAGGGATATTCAACGCGAATTTAGGGATCGGCGGCACGTGGGAGGCTCCGCAGCTGCGCGGCGGCCTCCAGATTGGCCACGCCGCCGTTACCCTGCCGGCGCTGAACGTCCGCTACACGGACCTCAACGGCAGCATCTCGCTGCGCGGTGACACGATCCTGGTGGACAGCATCGGGGCGGTGAGCGAGCGCGGCCATGCGTCGGTCAGCGGGTACATGCGGCTGGAGCGCCTCACCAAGCCGCTGCTCGCGGTGAACATCAACACCGCCGAGTTCAAGGCGCTGGACCTCCGCGGCTACCTCACGGTGACGGCAAGCGGCCGGGTGACGCTCACGGGGCCGGTGTTCGGGGCGACGCTGAGCGGCCGCGGCACGGTGACGTCGGGCGTGCTGCATTTCGCCGATCTCGTCAACAAACGGGTGGTGAACCTGGACGAGCCGTGGGTGCAGGACCTGATCGACACGTCACTCATCCGCGCGCAGCGGCTCGGTCCGGAATTCCAGAGCGTCTTCTTCGACAGCCTGCAGGTGAAGAATCTGCAGCTCACGATGGGTGAGGACGTGTGGCTGCGCTCCAACGAAGCGAACATTCAGCTGACGGGTTCGGTCACCGTCAACAAGGTGAACAACAACTACCTCCTCAGCGGTACGCTGCAGGCGCCGCGCGGGACCTACCGGTTGATTATTGGCCCGGTGACGCGCGAGTTCGTGGTGTCGTCAGGGACGGTGCGGTACTTTGGGACGCCCGACCTCGACGCCGAGCTCGACATTCAGGCCACTCACGACGTCCATCCGTTACCCGGCCCGGGGCAGTTAGCGGAGCTTCCGGTACGCGCCCACATCACGGGAACCCTGCGACTGCCCAAGCTCACGCTCGAATCCGATCGTGGCTACACCCAGACGGAGCTGCTGTCGTATCTGATCGCCGGTAAACCGTCGTTCGAGCTGGGCACCGACCAGGGCGCCTTCGTGCGCGGTACCGCGGCGTCGCTCGTCGCGGGCGAGCTGGAGCGCACCGTGGTATCGGATCTGGGCGTTCCCCTCGACTACCTCGAGATTCGACCCGGCGATGTCACCAACCCCTTCTCCGGGGCCCAAGTCGCCGCGGGTTGGGCGATCGGAGCCAAGACCTTCGTCGTGCTGAACGCCGGTTATTGCGCGAAAGTCCGCCAGACCCGCTGGACCAACACGCTGGGCGCCACGGTGCAGTATCGGCTCAGCCCGGAATGGCGCACCGAAGCCGGCTTCGAGCCGATGCGTAGCTGCGCGACCGGTGACCTGGACCCGATCCAATCCGTCGCACCGCGTCAGGTTGGCTTCGATCTCTTCTGGGAGCGGCGCTACTGACATGACCCGCGCGCTGGTCATCACGAATCCATTTGCGGCGCGAGCGCATGCTCGAGCCGTCACGGAGATTGTGAAGATCCTCGGTCGGGG
>DASZCG010000203.1:0-17654 GCA_035943355.1 Gemmatimonadales bacterium | reverse complement strand
GCGGCGACGCTGAATCGCGCCGCCGTGCGGGTGCCAACATTTCGATAGTACCGGATATCGCTGAGCGGCGACTCGGTAAACAGATCGTACAGTCCGTCGCCGTCGAGATCGACGAAGCGATACCACTCGCCGATGTCGAGTCCCTGGTAGCGATCCGTCGTCAGCTGCCAGCCTCCGTCAGCGCGCTGCTGAAACAGCTCGAGCTGTCCGGAATTCTCCTGGAGAAAGAGGTCGAGGCGGCCGTCGCCGTCGATATCGAGGAGCTGCGGGCGGGGATGCTCGAAACCGCCGACAAAGGGGAGAGCGTAGGCTCGCCCCGTGGAATCGGTGACAGGGAACGGCGAGACGAGGCGTTCGAACGAGACGGGCGGGACGGGCGAGAGGGGCTGAGCGCGGTGCGTACATGCTGTGACCGCAAGGAGCATCGCGACCAGCCTCAGGGCTTCCCTCCCGCCAATCCCAAGCCCGAGCCGTCCGGCGCGGTATCGATGCGGCGCACCACTGCGCGCTTCCGGGCATCGATCACGATCACGCGGCCCGGCGCCGCCGTGGTGCCGGGCGCCGGCATCGCCATGTTGATCCCGCCCATGTTCATCACGTTGCTCGTGTTGTGATTCGCGACGAACACGAGGCGGCCGTCGCCCGAGATGCCGATGCCGTCGGGCTGCGCGAAGTCGCCTTTCACCGTCGTGACGACGCTCCAGTGCTTCGCGTCGATCACGGTCACGTCATTGGACCGCTGGTTCGGCACCCACACTTCGCTGCCATCGGGAGTGTACGCGACGAGCCAGGGCCAATCCCCGGTGGCAACCGACTGCACCAGCTTGGGCTGCGCGGGATCGGCGAGGTCAAAGACGAGCAGCTTGCCGGTGAGCTGCGCGGATGCGACGAGCGTACGGCCATCGGGAGAGACCGCGAGCTGCACCAGCACCTGGCTCGTGTCCCCGCCCGGCACGTCCACGATACCGACGTGCTCGCGCTTGGCGTCGTAGACAGCGATCTGGTTTGCGCCGAGGCTCGCGACATAGGCGTGCTTGCCATCGGGCGCTACGGCGAGACCGTGCGGCCTCGGCACCAGCACTTCCACTTCTTCCGGCGTCATCGTTTTCCGATTGATCACGGCAATCCGCGCGGGCGCGTTGACGGCCGACATCGAGCGCGTCGCATACAGCATGTCGCTCTTGGGGTCGAGCGCCAGCAGTCCCGGCGTCACCGTTTCCGCTTTGGCGACGACATGATTGGCGCGATCGAGCTTGACCACGGCGTTGTCGCCGACGAGCGAGACGTACCAGAACGAGCCGTCGGGCTCGACGACGATGTGATGCGGCTTGGGATGCGCCGAAAATCCCATCGTGGTGAAGTCGACGATCGCGACGACGGAGTCGTTGGCCGCGTTGATGACCGTGACCTTCCCCGACGCCTGGTTCGCGACGTAGACGAATATCGGCGACAGCAGCGCGAGCAGGATGTTCATGGCACGGGCGCCGTCGGGCGCGCTTTCAGAATGAACAGGCCCTCCGTCATGCTCGACACTGCGACGACGCCGCTCTTGAAGAACGGATAGTTGCCCCACGTGCCCTCGAAGCCCGGCTCATCCGAGCCCACGGGATGCGTGTCGAAGAACCCGATCTCCTTGGGATGCAAGCGATCGGTGATGTCGAGCACGCGCAGCCCGCTCACGTAGTTCGATTGATACATCGTGTTGCCGACCAGCCAGAGATTGTGGTCGGTGGCCTTGTTCTTCGAGATGTATTGGCCCGCGAGCACGGGATTGTCGAGATCGCTCACATCCCAGATCAGCGTGCGGGTGCCATCGACCAGGCCTTCGATCTCGTCCAACTCATCGTCCTCATAGGCGTAGCGCTGGTCGTCCGTAAGCCAGCCCTGATGCGCGTAGCCCACGTTCGGGTACGTCGCGCGCGAGATCGCCATCGGATGTGCCTTGTCGGTCACGTCCGCGATCGACAGGTGCGTCTCGTTCCAGCCGAAGCAAATCTGCCGGCCCTGATACTTCGTGGTGGGCCCGTGGTACACGACGCACTGCGCGTCGTGGGTGTAGCCCGTCCCCTGGCGGCCCGTCTGCGGATCGGCGAAGCAGCCCGCGAACTTGGGCTTCACCGGGTCGCGCACGTCCACCATGTGCAACCCGCCACCGCACATCTCACCGCCCGCGTTCGAGCCGGTCAAATAGATGAAGCCACTCGCCGTGTCCGCGACGATGTCGTGCACGCTATGCGCCATGCTGTAGTGCGCGTCCTCGGTGAACGTTTGCGGCTTGGTCACGCCGCGCAGCCGGTCCAGATCGAAGACCTGCATGCCATGATTACGCGACGCATCGGACACGACGTAGGCGTAATGCTTGTAGGTCTTGATCTCGCGCCAGAACGTGCCCGGCGAGCCCGCCGTCTTCGGTAGGTCGCCCAGGTACACGGGCTTCGTCGGATCGCTGATGTCCACGAACGCCGTGCCGTCCACGCGGCCGACTAACGCGTACTCTTTGCCGGTTTGCGCATCGGTGTAGCCCCAGATGTCGCTCAGCTGCACGCCGCGCTTGCCGCCGATCGCCGAGACGGGCAAGAACGACATCAGATCGACCTGGTGGCAGTCGAAGATCTGCACCTTGCCGCTCGTGCACTCGCGCTGCGCGCCGGTGATCGCCGCCAGGCTCGTCACCTCACCCACCAGGTGCCCGGCCTGCTGCCACGTGCCGTTGGCGCGACGCGCGTACAACGCCACGCCGCCCTCACCGTAGTCCTCATTGCCGATCGCGACGGCGACCAGCGAACCGCTCGCCACGATCTCACCGCCGAAGCGGTCGCCGTCGACCAGCGTGGCAGGGGCCACCTTGGCGGACGTCGGGAAGCCGGTCGAATCGCGTGTGAAGCGATACACCCGCCCCTGGAATTGATTCGCGCCCACCGCGCCCACCCACAGCTCGTTGCCCACCTCGGCGATCGCCGACCCGAAGCGCGACCCGAACGACCCGTCGAACGGCAACACCCGCGACACCGGGTTCCACTGCCCGCTCGCGCTGTCGCGATTGTAGTACCAGACCGCGCCGGCGGCGCGATCATTCAAGGCGCCGATGATCGCGGTGTCGCCGCGCAGCACGATCGCCGATCCGAACGAGCTTGCCCTTCCCGTCATCGGTCCGGGAGGCGACAAACGCACCTCCATCTTCCAGCTGCCCGAGGCGTCGCGATTGTAGACGTAGACGGCGCCCGTGCCCGAATCCGCGCGCAAGGCGCCGATCATCAGCCGATTGCCGGAGGCGGCCACCGCCTGGCCGAATGTCGCATTCAGCGTATCAGCCGGCGTCAGCGTCGTTTCGGCGGCCCAGGTCTGGCCGCTGCGGCGGAATATGAAAACAGCGCCACGCTTCCGATTGGAACCGGTGGAGACGTAGGCGCGGTCACGAGCGAGCAGAATCGCAGCGCCGAATCCGTCGCCCGACTGGCCGTTTTGCGGCGTGAGGCGTCCGGTTTCCTTCCAACCACTGGCGTCACGCGTGAAGACGTAGACCGCGCCGGCTTCCGAATCGGCCTTTTCCGAGCCCACGAGCAGCGTATTGCCGTCGAGGGCAACGGAGGATCCGAAGCCGTCACCGTTTGTCGCGCCGGAGCGGGTCAGTTTTTTGGTCGCGGTCCAGGCGCCCTTGGCGTCCAGCGTATAGAGGTAGACCACGCCGGGCCCGTAGGCATTGCCGGGTTGGCCTACTGCCACTTCGCGGCCGCCCGCACCAATGGCGATGCCGCTGCCGAACGCGCCTTGCGCGGGCAGCGCCGTGGGACTGACAGCGACGGCGACGGCGATCAACCACAGATTGTGACGCGACACGAAAGAGGCCTCCGAGGGCGTTATTCGACGGCGGTGGCTGCGGGCGATCAGGCGAAGAGCTGAGAGGATTGGGGGCCAGAGGGCGGCGGCGGTCGCATGCCCGCGAGCGCGCGGCCCGCATCCGTCCAGCGCGAGCGCAGCCACTCGGTGAGCCACAGGGGCAGCGCCCGCGTGCTCTCGAGGGGCTCCTCGCCGATCGTTGGCTTCTTTCCCGTGAGCATCTCGCGCGCGAGCGACTGCACGGCGGCCATGTCGTTGCGCGCCGTTGCCGGCTTGCCGAGGGCGCTCGCAATGCCGGTGTCGGCAACGAGCACCCCCTGTTCGGCCAGCAACACGTTTTCGGCTTTCAGCTCGCCGTGAGCGATTTCGGCGGTGTGGGCGTGCTCCAGGCCGGCGAGAACGCCGCGCAGAATCTCTACCGCGCGCGCGAGGGGGATCGCGCCGTTGTTGCCGATCCACGCGCGCAGCGTCGTCCCGGGGACGAAGGGCCGCGTGTGGTAGACGAATGAACCAGCCCGCCCCGCCCCGCGCGCCGGCGCGAGATGGGGATGCCGCAGCTTCTCGGCCAGCAGCAGAACGGCGCGCTCGAATTGCAGATCGTTGATACCCAAAGACAGAGCGGCCGGCAGAACCTTGATCAGGAGCTGGGTGCCGTCCTGGGATTGGGTTGCGACGAAAAGCCGGTATTCACCTACCGGCCGGACTTCGCGCTCGATCCGATACAAGGGGCCGAGGGCTTCCGCTAAGGCGGCGCGGAGTTCGGACATGATTCGCAAGTTAGCTCCGAGACCTCGAATGGGAAGGGACTACTCCCCCGTTTCCCTTCTGATCCCCTGGTAGAGTGCCTGAGCGCGCTGCCGTTCCGAAGCCGACCCGAAAATCTTCTCCCCATCGAAGCGCCCATTCTCGATGAAGATCTCCGAGATCTTGAGGCCCGCGGTCACGCTCCCGGCGACGTATACGCCCTTGACCGTTGTCTCGAGCGTGTCGCGATCGATCTCGGGTCGTCCCGATGCCGGATCGAATGTGATGCCGATGCGCTTGAACAGCTCGAAATCGGGCTGAAAGCCGATCAGCGGGTAGACGCGATCGGCGGGAATGCGCTCTTCATTTCCCAATGCCCCGCGCACCAGCACATCACGCTCGGTGATCTCGACCACCTGGCAGCCGAGCCGCGCGTGGATCTCATCCGCGGTGATGCGGTTTTCGAGGTCGGGGCGCAGCCAATACTTCACACTCTTCGGCCATGCCTTGCCGCGATAAATGATGGTCGTAGTACGGGCGCCGGCGCGAAACAGTTGCAAGGCTGCTTCGACGGCGGAGTTCTTGCCGCCGATCACCACGACGTCGAGCCCGTACGAAAGGTGCGCTTCATCGAAGTAGTGATGGACGTGAGGCAGGTTTTCTCCCGGCACGCCGAGGCGATTGGGGTGATCGAAGTAGCCCGTGGCAAGCACCAACTTGTCACACGCGATCGGCTCGATGCCGAACCGGGTTTGTACGTGTTGGGCATCAACCAGTTTGGTGTGCGGCTGGACGCGAATCCTCTCCGCTCGCGCCACGCCGCGATAGTATTTGAGCGCTTCTTCGCGCGTGGCTTTGGCGCCCGCGCTAACCAGCGGGTGCCCGCCGATTTCCAGCCGTTCCGGGGTCGTGAAGAACGTCATCCCGATGGGATAGCGAACGATGGAGTTGGCGAGCGCGCCGGCGTCGATCACCAGCGGATCGATGCCGCGCCGCTGCGCCGAGATGGCGCATGCCAGGCCGATCGGTCCGGCGCCGACGATGATGGCGGGTTCGCGCATGTCCCCGAATATTACCCCAACTTCTCATGCCTATTCTTTCGGCTGTGCCGTTCCTGGCGCTGTTGCTGGCGATCGCGCTGATGCCGCTCGCGGCGCCGCGCTGGTGGCAGCGGAACCGCAACAAGGCGCTCCTCGTGGCGCTCGTTGCCGCGCCGATCCTCGTCTATCTGGGCATGCACGCGCCCCAGCTCCTGGTCGAGAAGGGGCAGGACTACTTCCGATTCATGGTCGTGATTGGGGCCCTCTTTGTGATTACCGGAGGGATTCACATTCGCGGCTCACTGGCAGGCACGCCGGTCGTGAACACCGGCGTGCTGGCCATCGGCGCCGTGCTCGCCAACGTGCTCGGCACGACCGGCGCATCGGTGCTGCTGATCCGGCCGCTGCTCCGGGCCAACAAGCGCCGGAAGCGCGTCGCGCACATCGTCGTCTTTTTCATCTTCATCGTCGCGAACTGCGCCGGGCTACTCACGCCCATCGGCGATCCGCCGCTCCTGCTCGGCTTCCTGAGAGGCGTGCCGTTCGCGTGGACGCTGCGGCTCTGGCCGCAGTGGCTCGTCGTGAACGGGATCCTGCTCGCGATCTTCTACTTCTGGGACCAGCGGGCGTTCGCTCGCGAGGAGAAGGAAGCCGTGCTCGTCCACGAGCCGCTGCGGATCGAGGGTTGGGTGGAGATGCTCGTGCTGCTCGGCGTGATCGTGACGATTTTGGCCGCACCCCCTGGACGGAGCGCGATCATCGTGGCGCTGGCACTCATTGGCTACTTCGCCGGCTCGCAGGATCGGCGCACCCAGAACGTGTTCACGTTCGGTCCGCTGGTCGAGGTGGCGGTGCTGTTCGCCGGGCTGTTCGCCACCATGGCGCCCGTGCTGGACATGCTCAACGCCTGGGCGCAGCGGCCCGATTTCGTGGTGCGAACGCCGGCGCAGTTCTTCTGGGCATCGGGGGCGCTGTCGAGTGTGCTCGACAACGCGCCGACGTATCTCGCGTTCGCCGCGGCCGCGGCAGGGCTGCAGGGACTAGCGGCGCACGGCAACTACATCGGCATGATTGACGGCA
This sequence comes from Gemmatimonadales bacterium, assembly GCA_035943355.1. Taxonomy (GTDB): domain Bacteria; phylum Gemmatimonadota; class Gemmatimonadetes; order Gemmatimonadales; family GWC2-71-9; genus 20CM-2-65-7. The sequence goes on along the minus strand of DASZCG010000203.1, from coordinate 10,953 downwards.
GCATTCTCGCCGCAATCTCGACAGGATCGGTCTTCATGGGGGCCAACACGTACATCGGGAACGCGCCGAATTTCATGGTGCGGGCGATCGCTGAAGAGAACGGCGTGGAGATGCCGTCGTTCTTTGGGTATATGGTCTACAGTATCGGAATACTGTTGCCGCTGTTCATAGCCGTGGCGGTGCTGTTTTTCGCGGCCTAAACCGGTCGACGCCATCCAGCGCCCGCATTCGCGCCGCCGCCGCCACGTTCGTGAGCTCGGTGATCAACATCTCCCAGCGCCCCACACCCACGCGCGTACGCAGCCCCGCTGAAAGGGGCCCGGAGAGTTCCCCGGGGCCCACTGTGTCGGCGCCAGGCTACGCCGTCGCCGCCGCCGGCTGGCTGCTCCACTCCTTCACAACCTCATCGACGGTCTTCAGTTGACTCTTTGGATCCGTCGCGTACCACGACTCGAAATAGCCGAGCCCTGCCTTATGCGCTTCGTCCGTGAACGCCTGCATCGCGTCGGTCACCCACACGAGGTCGTAACCCCGCTGGAAGGCGTCGCCCGACGTATGCCGCGCGCAGCAGTCGGTATGGAGACCGGTGATGTACAGCTTGGTGATCCCCCGCTCTTCCAACAGCTGGTCGAACCCGGGGTTCAGGAACGGCGAGTAGGTCTGCTTGCCCCACACCACGTCGCCGGGCTGCGGCGCGAGCTCGGCAACGATCTCCGCCTCGTGCGTGCCCGCCATCGAATGCGGCGGCCATTTGCGCAGCTCTGTGTCTTTGGGGGTGTGAGCATCGGTGGCATAGATGACCGTGATCCCGGCCGCCCGCGCCGCCGCGAGCAGCTTCGCGAGCCGCGGAATGATGCGCTGCGCCCGCTGCTGATACTCGGGCCCACCCGCGTCGGCAATGGTGCCGCCCGGGTGGACGAAGTCATTCGCCATGTCGATGACGAGGACTGCTTCGGACTGTGTCATTGGAATCTCCCATTGTTGGTAGGCCGATTGGGCAACGCCTGTCCAGCGAGACGAAGGCTAATCAGCACAAAGGCATTATCATAGGGGAGCGTGGCGTTAATTCCCCTGCCCCAGCAACAGCGCGCCATCGAGGCGCCCCTCGGCCCGGTGCTGGTCGTCGCCGGGCCGGGAGCCGGTAAGACCTTCTGCCTGATCTCGCGAATCCAGCATCTCGTCGATCGAGGTTTCGATCCGCATCGCATCTGCGCCGTCACGTTCACGAACCGCGCCGCCGAGGAAATCGCGTCACGCCTGCGGCACGACGTCCGCCGGGGAACGATCCACGCGCTGTGTCTCGCGCTGCTGCGGGAGTTTCCGGAGCCCGCCGGCCTGCAGCGCGGATTCGGCGTCGCCGATGAGCAGTACCAGGACGCCATCCTGCACCGGTTGCGCGTACCGGCGGAACGGCGCGGCGGGATGCTCAACCGATTCGGCCGGCACCGGTTCCAGCAGTATCCGCTCACGCCGGACGAGGCGCGGATTTACCGCGAGTACCAGGCCTGGCTCGCGCACCGCAACATGGTGGACTTCGACGACCTGATCGTCAAAGCCGAAGCGCTCGCCGATAAAGTCGCCGAACGCTGGGACTATCTTCTCGTCGACGAATTCCAAGACGTCAACGCGGTCCAGTATGACCTCCTCAAACGAATCGTCGCGCCCCACGGCAACTTCTTCGCCGTCGGCGACGACGAGCAGTCGATCTTCGCCTGGACCGGCGCGGACCCCTACGTGCTGGAGCGCTTCCGCCGCGACTACGAAGTTGAGCCGATTATTTTGGACAAGAACTGCCGCTGCTCCCGGCAGATCTTCGAGACGGCGCGCCGAGTGCTGGCGCAGAACCCGCGGCTGTTTCAGAAGCAGCTCACGGCCGACACGGAGTCGCCCCACGAGGTCGCCGTGCAGGGCTTCCGCAACGAACACGACGAAGCGAGCTGGCTGATCGCCGACTTGCGCACCGATCCCGACCCGGATGTGGCGATTCTCTATCGCAAGCACCGCGTCGGCGAGTACCTGGAAGGCCGCCTGCTGCGCGCCGGCATCCCCTGCCGTCTCGCCCGCGGCCGCTCGCTGATCGAGGACACGGTGATCGGCTACGTGATCGCGGCGCTCCGCGTGGTTCGCATGCCGGATGATCCAGCCGCCCTCCACGCGTTCGCTCGCATCGTGCTGTCCCCGCATTTCCTCCAGGAAGTCGAAGCGGCGCTCGACGAGACGCAGCCCTTCCTCAGCTCAATTCGTGACCTCGCGCAGCGCCGGCCCGGGCAGCATCCCGATACCAAAAAGCTCTGGCGCCTCATCTATCAGGTGGAAAACCTGCGGGCCCTGCCGCGCGCGCATGGCACGCTGCCCGCGGTGATCGACGAAATCCTGTCGCAGGCGGTAGGGCCCTATCGCAACAAGCTCGAGGAACGTCACGACGAGTTGAGCGATCCAGCCGACTGGCCTGAGATGCAATTAGACAGTGCCACCACGCTGCCGGGCGTCTTGCTCATCCAGGCTCACGCGCAGGGGAGAGATGCGCTCGCCGTCTTCAAGGCGTTGCAGCTCGCGCATGCGCGCGATTTCGACGCCACGCTCGGGCGCTATGTCACGTTCGACTTCGAGACGACGGACAACGACGTCGCGACGTGCGGCGTCGTGGAGATCGGCGCCGCGCGCGTGATCGACGGCGAGATCGTCGATCGCTTCCACACGATGGTGAACCCGTACAAGCCAATCAGCGCGCGGGCGACGGAGGTCCACGGGTACACTGACGCCGACGTTGCCGGCGCGCCGCCCTTCCACGAAGTCTTCCCGCAGTTCCGCGCCTTTGTCGGCTCCGACGTCTTGATCGCCCACAACGGCCAGCATTTCGACATTCCGGTGCTGAAGCGCCTGGCGGGTGAAGACGAAGTCAGGGGGCTCGCCTTTTACGACACGCTGTTACTCGCCAAGTCGTTGTCGCGCGACCGGGCGACGCAGGAGGACATCGCGCACCGCTTCGGCATCGACTGCGGCCGGGCGCATCACGCGCTCGACGACGCGGTGACATTGGCGCACGTGTATCGGGCGCTGGAGCAACAGCGCACGGCGCGGGCGCGAAAGGCCGTGCGGGCGGACCTGTTGGACTATCTCGCGGTAGGCCTGGCCCTCCAAAACCTGACGCTAAACACCGAACACCAGCTGCTATTCGACATCGGCCGCTTCCGCGCGCTCGGCCCCTACAGCGACGCCCTCGAGTCCTACGCCGCGTTCCGCACGCCCGACATGCCGCCGCTCGACCACATCATCGAGCGACTGGGCGGGCACAAGCTGATGGCTCGGCTCCGGGCTCAGCGCGATCCCACGCAACGGTACGCGTCAGCTCTAGTGCGTCTGCGTGCTCTCATCGATGACCGAGCGTTGTCGCTCACCGACGGAATCGACGCGTTGCTCGAGCGCGTGGCGTTGTCTTCAAACGACGAGGGCAGCAGCGGCCGCGTCAATCTTCTGACGCTGCACTCGACCAAGGGCCTCGAGTTCTCGCGCGTGTACATCGTCGGTGTCGAAGACTACGAGATCCCCGGCTATCAGGCGGCCACGAACAACATTCAGGACGAAATCGCAGAGGCGCGGCGGCTGCTGTATGTGGGGATGACGCGGGCGCGGCAGCGGCTGACGCTCACGCATGTCACGCACCGGTTCGGACGCGACACCGGTGGCAGTACGTTCCTCGAGGAGATGGGACTGTTAACGCGGGATCAAATCAGCGACAAAGACGTCGCTCTGCCGGTCCTCAACGTCGAAGAATAGCCGCTTCCCATCAGTCGCGAAGTCGTTCCGCACCGACTGCCACTCGGGTTCTTTCAGGTTGAGCAGCTCGCGCGGCCGGCCTCCGTGAGCGTCGACGCTCCAGAATGACGTCAGGCCGCGGGCATCATGAACTTTGAGGTACAGCGTGCGGCCGTCTGGCGCCCAGATGGCGTGGGAGACCAGCGGCGCGCCGTTGCCCGGTGCGAACAGCTGTCGCGCGGCGCCGCCCGCGGCGGGCATCACCATCATCACACCGGGCTCGCCGTCTGCCGGGGCCGCCACGTAGGAGATGGATTTGCCGTCGGGGGACCACAATGGTCGATACGTTCCCGAGGCCAGCACTTCGGGCGTCGACCACTTGCCGTCCGGTCCCCGCCGCGTCACCAGCGCGTTGCGCGGCGGGCGCTGATCGTAGAACAATATTGCGCGGCCGTCCGGTGACCACTTCGGATAACTCTCCTGGCCCGACGTATTCGTGATTTGCTCGATCGGTCCGCCGTTCAGGGGCTTCACTTCGATGTCACGTGTGCCCGTGCGGAACGAGTGATACACGATGGCCGCGCCGTCGGGCGACAGATCGGGGGCAAACTTGTCGTCGGGACCTGAAGTCAGCTGCTCCACGGGACCGCCGGCGATCGGCAACCGATACACATCCGAGTTGCCGCGTTGATCGGAATCGTACAGCAGCCACCGGCCGTCCGGACTCACACGTATGCCTTGAATGACCTGGCTCCCGCGCGTCACCGCGGTTGCATTCGCCGCGCTGACGGCGAGGCCCCCCCCCTCGGCGGGCGGATTCGCCGGGATCGGCACCGACCAGATGTTGGCGCGCGCCGTGTACGAGGCATACGACAGGCGTTTCGCGTCGGCCGAAACGGAGATCGTCTTTGCGCCGAGGCCTGTGGTGAGCCGTACGGGCGTGCCCCGCAGCCGACCCGCCGATGAGAGACTCAGTACATAGACATCGCGTGGGCCGTCACGATTCGACACGAAAAAGAGCTTGCGGCCGTCACCCGAGAATACGGGACTCTGATTGTACGCGGTCGGCTCGGCGACGTGCACCGGAGCCCCGCCGGCGACGGGAAACAGGACAATGCCGCTCGGGGCGAGGTTGCCGAACAGCGCGCCCGGCAGCACGGACGGACTGTTGAGCGACACGCACGCAATCGAGCCGCCGCGCGGCGCCCATGAGCAGGAGTGGAGATCGGAGCCGGTCGCGATCATCCGCACATGACCGCCGTCGATCAACATGGCATACAGCGTGTCGCCGCGTACGAATCCTATTTCCTTCCCGTCGGGCGACCACGTCGCGGATTTGACGATCGCGCTGGTGCTGGGTGCGACGAGTGGGCGCGACGCGCCACCGAATGCGGCGCCCACAGAGGCGCCGCCCCGCGTCAGGAAGAGAATGCTCGCGCCATCGGGAGACCAGCGAGGCTGCGTCTCGACCGCGGTCGAATCGTCCGAGAGTGTAATGGTGCGGCCTCCCCCGCCCAGGCTTCCCACCGGACGAATGAAGATCCGCATCTGACTGGCCGTACCCGCCGCGTATGCGACCAACTTGCCGTCGGGCGACAGCGCGGGCTGAATCTCGAGGCCGGGATCGGCGGTGATCTGCTCGGACCGCCCGACGCTGACCGCGGGCCCGGACGGGCGCAGTATGATGGCCGCGCCGGCACCCGCGAGAGCAACGACGCCGACAATCGTCCCGATCAAGACGGCGCGGCTCCGGCGCGGCCGCTCGGCGGCGGGAAATCCGCCTGACGGCGTGTACTGAAGCGCCGCCCCGAATTCGGCGGCGCTGCCGAAGCGATCGGCCGGCGTCATCTCGAGCGCCTTCGCCACAGCGGCGTCGATATTCGGCGGCACGTTGGTTCGGACGGCACGCACGCGCGTCGGGCGCTCCGTCAGCAGCTTCGCGATCAGCGCCTGTGTAGTGGGCGCGGTGTGGGGAGTGACACCGGACAGCATCTCATACAGCACGGCAGCCAGCGAATACTGATCGCTGCGACCGTCGATGTGGCGCTCGCCCGTCGCCTGTTCGGGACTCATGTACTGCGGCGTGCCGATGGCGATACCCGTAGCCGTCATCCGCGAGTCGGCAGCTTCGCTGACCGCGAGCGCGATGCCGAAATCGGCGACCATCGCTTCGCCTTCGTGAATCAGGATGTTGGCGGGCTTGATGTCGCGATGAATCACGCTGCGCTGATGTGCGTGGTCGAGCGCGCTCGCGACTTGGCGCGTGATAGCGACCGCGTCCTCGATGCTCAGCTGCTTTTCGCGATCGAGCTTGGCGCGGAGCGATTCGCCGCGCACGAAAGGTTGGACGTACCAGAGGAACTCGTCGGCTTCGCCCGAGTCGATCAACGTGAGGATGTGCGGATGATCGAGCCGCGCGGTGATTTTTACTTCATTGAGAAACCGCACGACGCCGACGTGCGACGCGATCTCCGGGCGCAATACCTTGAGCGCGACCTGGCGGTCGTGCTTCAGCTCGCGCGCGAGGTATACGGTCCCCATCCCACCGGATCCGATCTCGCGCTCGATGGTGTAGCGGTCCGCCAGGGCGGCCGCGAGAGTCTCGATCATAGCGGCGAAGTTACGCTGGGCGGGGGGGGCGGACTATACTACATTCGGACAACTCCACAGGGCCCCAGGCTAGTTGGCCTTGATCTTCAGCGGCACGATCGTCGTTCCCCACTGCAGTCGCAGCACCGCCGAGTCCGCGTCGACCAGCGGGAAGTAATACGTGAGCGTCTCCAGGTAGGCACCGGTGTCCGGGCTTACCGTGAGCCGCAGCGCGTCCTGCGACTCGCCCGGGTAGTTCGTGTGCCATCCCCCGACGCCACGATTGAAGATGACGGTCCATGGCTTCGATTCCTCGGGGATGGTCCACAACGAGTACCGCCCAGCCTTGAGCGGCTGGCCGTCAATCGTGACCTCCTTGCTGAACGAGATCGTTGTGGCCGAATCGGCGCCGGGATGCCAAATGCGGTTCCAGGCGACGAGGCTCCCAAACAGCGCGCGACCGCGTGCCACGGGACGATTATAGGAAATCGTTACCTCGGTGCCCTGGATGTGTTGGCTCACGGAACCGTGCTGGCTGCGTGGATACTGCAAGAGCAGCGCGAGGATCAAGATTGTCATGTGCCATGGAGCTTTCTGACGGTCTCGATGGTGTCCGCGTCTTCGGGTTTCTTATCGTCACGATAACGAATCACACGCGCAAAGCGGAGGGCCAGTCCGCCGGGATAATGCGGGCTGTCCTGCAACCCGTTGAACGCAATTTCGACGACCAGCTCAGGGCGCACGTAGACGACGATCCCGTCGCGGTCGGTCTCGATCTCCTGTAGCCGCTTGGTCTGCCACTCGAGCAGCTCGTCGGTCATGCCCTTGAATGTCTTGCCGAGCATCACAAGGCCGCCGTTGGCGGGATCGCGGGCGCCGAGGTGGAGGTTGGAAAGTTTGCCCTCGCGGCGCCCGTGGCCCCACTCGGCGGCCAGCACGACGAGGTCCAGCGTGTTGGCCTTCTTGATCTTGAACCATGCGCCGCCCCGGCGGCCGGCCTCGTATTTGGACTCGAGCCCCTTGGCCATGAGACCCTCCTGGCCGGCGGCAATGGCGGCGTCGAAGAATTCCTGGGCCTGTTTGGCGTCGGCAGTGACGAGACGAGGCGGGCGCTGCGATTCCGGCACGAGCTCGGCGAGAATCTTCGCGCGGGTGGAGTACGGATGGTCGAGCAGCGACGTGCCATCGAGATAGAGGATATCAAAGAAGAAGGGGATGCCGCCGCCTAGGCCTTTCATGGTCTCCTGGAAGCGCACCGGCCGCTTGTCGGCGCTGAGGACGATTGCCTCGCCATCCAGTATCCCCTCGTTCATTTCAAGAATTCTTGAAATGTCCGCGACGGTAGGGAGCTCGGCCGTGACGTCGTTCAAGGTACGCGAGTAAACCCGTACCTCGCTCGCGTTTTTATGCACCTGCACCCGAATGCCATCGAGCTTGTACTCGAACGACGCCGGTCCCAGTTCCGCGACCGCCTCCGCAACATCCGTGGCAGTTTTCGCCAGCATCGGTTTGATGGGTCGAAACAGCTGGATCTTGAAGCTGGCGAGATCGCCTTTCGCGACGGCCGTGAGATCCCCGGCGAGCATCATGGCGCGCCGGACTTCGTTGGCCGGGAGCTCGCGCGCCTTGGCAAGCGCTTCGACCATGATTCCTTCCAGCGCCCCCTGCCGCAGCTCACCCGTCAGCAGCCGAAAGAGGAAGTCCTGCTCTTCGGTTGTCGCCCTCGAGAAAAGGTCGCTGAGCAGTCTCTGCTTCTCGCTGGCCGAGCCCTTCCCCGACGTCGTGGAGATTCTCTGGAGTGTCCTATCCACATCGCTCACTTGCAGACGTGCCGACGTGCCGACGTGCGACTTGGCCTTCTGCAATGTCGCCCACCCCACGCCCACCTTCGCCTGGCGAATCGTCCCCGAGAGGTAGGCGATGACGATTTCGATCTCGTCGGCGCTCGCTTGCTTGAGGAGGTCCGCGAGCAGCGTGATCTTGGCGAGGCGGCCGGAGGTGGCGGCTACTTGGCTCGAGGTCTGGACGAGGGCGTGAAGGAGCACAGAGGAAACGTACACTTGCGACGTTTGAGTTGTCCCGAGCGTCTCCTCAGACATGACCCTCGTCCTGCTCCTGCAGGCCCTGAGCCTCGGGCCGATCGTCGACAGCCTGGCAACCGCTCAAAACTTTTCTGGTGTCGTCCTGATTGACCGCAACGGTGCGGCCGTTGTCGAAAAGTCCTACGCGATGGCCGATCGCGAGGCGGCGCGACCCAACAACATCGAGACCGCGTTCAACCTGGGCTCGATCAACAAATTCTTCACGCAGATCGCGATCCGTCAGCTCAACGTCAACGTCGACTCCACACTCGGCCACTACTGGCCTGACTACCCTAACGCGCCGGTCCGGAGAGTCACGATCCGCCAACTACTCGAGCACCGTTCGGGTATCGGCGGCAACATCTTCGACGCGCCGCCTGGCGGGAAGCGCAGCGACATCCGCAAGCTCGCCGACTACGTGCCGCTGTTCGTCAACCAGCCGATGCAGTTCGAGCCCGGCGCACAGCAGCAGTACTCGAACGCAGGCTATGTCGTATTGGGCGTGCTCATCGAGCGGCTCTCCGGCGAGTCCTACTACGATTACGTGCGCAAACACATCTATGAGCCGGCGGGAATGACTCGAACGGCGCACTGGGCGGTGGATTCGCTGCCAGCCAACACGGCGATTGGATACACAAGAGGCGGGGAACAGCGGGAAGAGGCGCCATTGGCGCGTAATAGCGACTTGCTGCCAGGCCGGGGGAGCTCTGCTGGTGGCGGGTACTCGACGCCGCACGACTTGTTGCGGCTGCTCAACGCGCTCCGCGAAGGCAAGATCCCCAACGGGCCGAGGCTCGGCTTTGCGATCGCCGGCGGCGCGCCCGGGCTCAATGCCGTGGTGGAGACTGATCTACCCGGTGGCTACGACGTCATCGTGCTCGCGAATCTCGACCCACCGGCGGCGGAGCGGATGGGGCGAGCGATCCGGGAGCGACTGCGTTAGCACCCGCAGTAGAAAATCACGAACACCGGCCACTCGATGTAGTACGTCATATCCGCCGGTACGGAGAAGAGCCCGTCGAGCACGCGCAGATCGGTACCGGCGACCGGCCGGCCGCTTGCTCCGGTCGCGGTGGTGCTGTCCGCAGTACGCGTAACAGTCGCCAACGGCGCGCCGTTAATCGTGACATTCGATTCGCCTACCAACCTGCCGGACTTGGGATGGAGCGGGCCGGAGACTGCCACGATCGAGTCATTTCCGAAGCGAAATCCCAGAGTCGCAGTCGCAGCGGTGGACGACGGTCCCGGGAGGGTCCCGGTATGACTGAAACTGAAGCCGCCACCCCACGATGTCGCGGCAAATTGTCCGTCACCGCCAACCGGGATGTGATACGGCACGTCCAGATGGATCGTGCGATTCCCGATACTCACGGGCCCCGCAGACGCGCTGAAGCGCGCGCATTGGCCGCACGGCACGTCGGAAGGAAGACGCCAAGCCATTATCGTGGCCACGCCGGCGGGAGAGGGTGTGGCATTGTTGAAGACGGTAATCTCCAATGAGACGCTGTCGGGCCGCCCGCCAGTGTGGCTATTCAGCGGAACGAGATAGGCGTAGCCGACTTCTTGCTTAGGCACCGCCGGCAATCCGGTGGCGTCATTCTTATAGAGCATCAGTCTGATCGCATTGGAAGGCACGCCAGGTCGCAGTGTGAACTCCAGGTTGCGATGGATCGGATCCCACTCCACCGTCCGGCCGAGCATCGTTGAATCCATCGTGTAAACGGTGACCCCGATGTTCAGCAGCGGCAGCGCGAGGCTGCCGAGACTCTTGAGCTGCGGGGACCCGAGTGCCGCGTCGAGCGTGTCGAGCTGGGCGGCAAGGCTCGGGCCGTTGTTTATTAAGGAAGCAGGCGCCGAGCTGTCGCCGCAGGACACGGCGGCAAGGGCAGCGGCGGCGGCGAGGAGGCAGCGACGCATGCCCAAAACTAGCGCTGGGCTGGTACTCTACCGCAAGCGGGGCGGTGCAGTTGAGGTCTTCCTCGTGCACCCGGGCGGACCGTTCTGGGCTCACAAGGACGAGGGCGCCTGGTCGATTCCCAAGGGAGAGTTTGACCCTGGGGAGGATCCGCTCGCGGCCGCCAAACGTGAGTTCACGGAGGAAACGGGCTTCCCCATCGCCGGCGACTTTGTGCCGCTGACCCCGCTGCAGCAGCGCAGCGGCAAGATCGTGCATGCGTGGGCCACTGAGGCGGACGTCGATCCGGCGCTCGTCAGGAGCAACACCTTCACGCTGAAGGGAAAGACGTATCCCGAGGTCGATCGCGCGGGATGGTTCGGTCTGGACGAGGCGCTTCGGAAAATCCTCCCCGGCCAGGCAGGATTCCTCGAGGGGATTCGACGTCTCGTGTGAGTGGCGGGGACCCGTGCGACGCTAGACTCGCGTTCCGTCCCTCTACAAACGCTGCAATGGACGAACCGCCGTGGAGGAGGTGCTTCCACCATGCCTGATCCCATCCGCATCCTGAGCATCGACGGCGGCGGCATCCGCGGCATCATCCCCGCCATGGTTCTCGCCGAACTGGAGCAC
>DASZCG010000202.1:0-3372 GCA_035943355.1 Gemmatimonadales bacterium | reverse complement strand
GGCTGCGTCGACGAATCCGGAATGCCCGGAGTTCGCGGACCACCCACCTGCGCTGCCAGCGCGTCCATCTGGCGTCTGCGCAGCCGCGCCCATCCGGGCAAGCGCAGCGCGCCGTTCGCCACCATTCCGGCACCGATAGCCAGGAGCAACACGATTCCGGAAATGGAGTCCCCCAACGTGCCGGTGATGCCGCCGGCAATAGCGACAGCCGCCGCGGCGCCGAGCGCCACAAACCCGACGGAGATGGACGCACGCGCCGCGCCGTGCAGCGTGCGGAATCGCAGGCGGTGGCCTGTGTCGGTTGGTTCGAGTAGCACCTGCAGATTGCCATTGGTCCACTGCCGGAGGGAGCCATCCGAGCGCGTCGCGCCGCGCGCGTCGAAGACCTCGCGTAGCTGCACGACCAATCGCTCCCACTCCTCGTCGGTGAGCCGGCGATTGAGGTTCACCGTACGGGAGACGCCGATGGGAAGTCCGAGCAACGTGCGCGCTGGTCCGCGACCGACATCCAGGGCTTGGGCGGCCCGCGTGATCGCGTCCGCCGAGATGCCGACTTCCCGGCCGATCGCCTGGAGATCGGTGAGCGTCAGGCCCTCGTCGAACGGCACGTCCGGCTGTGGGCTCGCGGGCACTTCGGTGGCGCCACGGAAGATGGCCGCGATCTCCTTGTCGTTGTAGCGCCGATCAGCCATGTCGAACAGTAGCGCCGGGGCACGGCGAGTGGCAATTCCTCAGAAGCTCGCCCGTCCGCTCGTGACAACACGCAGCACCGACTCCTGACTGAAGCGGCGCTTGTACTCGGCCATAATTGCGACGATCGCCGAGTCCGCCGCCGCTGAGTGAGACGGATGAACGACTTCGAGCACAAAGCTGGGCTCGCGGTGAGTGCGACCGGTGGCTTCTCGCCACTCCCCTTCGGCCGCCCAGTATGTGAAGCCCGTAGGAAGGCGCGCACTAACGACATCCCTGAGAAACACGGCCCAGACCGAATCCGTGACACCCAGCGAGTCGGCGATGGTGCGGCCGAAGTACAGGCGCTCGGTGACAATCGGCTCCATCCCGCTCGAGTGAATCGTTGGGGCGCACGCGAGAGCAGCTGCTACAAGAAGGAGGGAGCACGTCTGTTGGTTAGACCGCACGCTTCGGAACCAGCCCCACCAGGCATAAGATCACCGCCAGGGCGACGGCCGCACCGGCCTGCGCGACGTACCACTCCCCTGCCTCCTGCATGATGGCTGCACCGGCCTGCGGGTCCAGGAGCCCGCCCAGCTTGGTCCAGGCGACGATAGCGACAAGCGCGAGCGCCGGAAGCACAAGCCAGCGCCGAAAGCGTGTCGCGACGAATCCCACCAACCCGAGCAGGATTGCGGCAACCCAAAGGGTCCGAAGGCTAGGGATCATAGAAGGCAATCTTACCTCCGGTGGCGTAGCGCCCGCGAGTCATCAGCACACGGCTGTCTAGACTGTACGATCGCATGTGTTGCCCCCACATCTCGAGACGCGCGTTGCGGCGCTGAGCTTCGTGGGTGTCCTACTGGTGACGATCGCGGGATCGCGAATAAAGACCGTCAAATGGACGACGGTGGGTCTGGAGCGATTGACTGTCGGCCCCACGCAAGATGGCGGGCTCGCGCTGGGAGTGACGATCTCTTTCTAGACATTTTCTTCTCGGCGAGACCTTTGCGTCGATCCAGCGAGCCGCGAATGCGTTCTGCTAGCCGTTCGTCGAGGGGCATCTGGCTCAGCGAACGCCTCCGCGGGCCAGCACCGTACCGACGACCAAGATCGCGACCACTACGTAAATGGGCCCGAGATGGCCCAGTGCCGCGAGGCCATATACGTAATGCAACGGCACGGCCACTACCACGGCCACCAGTGCCGCAACGAACGCAGCCCAGAGAGCCCAACGCTGCCCCGTCCGAATGCCGCGCCACGCCAAAGCGCCTACAGCGACCCCAAGGCCGATCATCAGTCCCGCCACGGCCACTTGAAGGTGGCTGATGTAGTTGTAGAGATGCGGGCTAAAGGCGCGGATTTGTTCAGGCGTGCCACCGATGCGCTCGGGCGTGAGCCCCAACTCGATGAAGCGCGTGAAGTTTCTGATCAGGAACATCAGTCCGTACCCGACAAGCGCGATGCCGGCCAGTGCGACGAGATTTGCTCCCCAGCGGTGACTTGAAAGGATAGAACTCGCTGGTGAGCTGTGATCGGACATGGTCATGGTGCTGGCTCCTCCACCCTGCGAGGGGTGTGACAGCGGCGCGGCGAATGCTCAGGCGTCCCGAACTGCCACCCAGATCTCAACAGGGCCGCCATCACGGTAGATCTCGAAATCGTACGTATACGCGCGAGGGGCCGCAGGCTGCCGCTCGAAATACCCCCACACATCACGCCACCCGTCAATGACAGCTTGGGGCAGCGGACCCAGGCACTGGAACACGAGATACGATCCTGCCGGCGAGGACACGAGGTGAAGGGGCGACGCAACGAGCGAGGTGCTGGGGACCTGGCGCCCCAGCAAGAGCTGATAGCTGCCCGTCACATCACTCTCGTATGCCGAGTAGACCGCGATCGTCGGGCCGAAACCTCCCAGCGCTGCCAAACGCTGCAACCATTCCTCGCTCATGAAGCGACCCCACAGCGACGGAATGGTTGCGGTAGATCGACTCGACTCGGCGGCGTTGGTCGTGCGTGTGGTCAGGCCCGCGATCCGCTGCGGCTCGGCCCGTCTGTGTCGTGGATTGGGAGTCAATAGCTCACTCGCGTGCCGCTGAGGGAGTGGCGGGGCCGTCTGCGAGATGCGCGTTAGCTGTGGCGGCGAGCTGTCATGTCCACAAACGCAATTCTCCTTCTGAGGCCTGGCGCCGCCGGCGTCACGCGCATGTCAGGCACCGCCCTCATCCGGGTGCTCCACCTCCTGCCACAAACGATCCAGCTCGGGATCGGGCACGTGGTGGAGGACAAAATGCATGTGCCGAGCGGATGAGGAATGCACCCGCTTTCCTTGCGGAGCGCGGTGGGTTGCGGCAGGGACTCCTGGTGCTGCTGGGGGCAGCGGCGGCGGAATGATCCCGACCGCCTGGAGTTCGGCGTTCGTCACTGTTTGCGTACACGCAAGGAAGTAGAACTGGCGCGACTCCCGCGGCACAACCGCCAGAAAACGCTCGAGGGCGCGGACGTCGACTGTGGGTCGGAGTCTGCCGCGTTGCGCGGGGGTCAGGTGAGCTCGGGTAGACTCGTTACGCATAACTCTGGTTTTCCTTTGAGCCTGGCCGGCGCCACGTGCGCTTCATGAAAAACCGCAAGCGGCCAAACCGGAGTGAGGTGCCCGACACCGGCACCAATGAGCGCACCGCCAGCACCTCCCATTAG
>DASZCG010000201.1:0-3974 GCA_035943355.1 Gemmatimonadales bacterium | reverse complement strand
GAGCTGGTGTGGAGTGCGCGAATGGTGCCGGCGGCCGAGGCTGCGCAGCTCGGGTTGTTCGATCGTGTGGTGCCGCACACCGCGCTCGCGGCGGAGACGAACGCACTCGCGGAGCGCTGGGCCGGCATGGCGCCGCTGGCTGTGCGCAAAGCGAAGGCGGCGCTGTATCGCTCCCTGCACAGCACGCTTGAGGATATGCTCGACCTGGAAATCGCAGACCAACAGGCACTCTTTGCCACTCCCGAAGCCCGTCAACTGATAAGGAATCGCTGATGGTCCGCAAACTCCACAACTTCGACGACTGGATCGATTACTTCAAATACTGGCAGGACTCGATCGGCCTGCCGGCGGGCGCGCTCCGGACCTTCAACTTCGACGCGAAGTTCGGCGACCCGGAGGTTGGGCACATCGAGTTCGGCCATTACAAAGGCCAGCGCAAATGGCCGACCGTCATGCACATCCCCGATCAGCGGATTCGCGACGCGCTGCTCAACCTGATCGTCTACCAGGGCGATACGGAATTCGCGTCGGTCGAGCAGCAGCGTAATCTGCTGCACCACGCGCCGTCGGATTACGACTTGCTGTCGCTGCAGCGCGTCATGACCGAAGAGATGCGCCACGGCTGGCAGATGTCCTACCTGCTCTGCTCGCATTTCGGTGACGAGGGAAAGCGCGAAGCCGCGAAACTGCTGGAGCGGCGCGCCGACGAAGGCGAGCGGCTGCTCGGCTCGTTCAACGAGATCGTCGACAACTGGCTCGACTTCTTCACCTACACACAGTTCATCGACCGCGACGGCAAGTTCCAGCTGAAGATGCTGTCGGTGTCCGCGTTCGATCCGCTGTCGCGCTCCATGGGACCGATGCTCAAGGAGGAGTCCTACCATCTCGGCACCGGCAACAATGGCCTGCTGCGCATCGTGAAGGCCGGCAAGATGCCGGCGGAAGTGATCCAGCGTTTCTTCTATAAGTGGATTCCCACGGCGTTCGACCTCTTCGGAACCGACAACTCGTCATCGGCGCACTGGGCGTACGTGTGGGGGTTGAAGGGTCGCTATGACGAGCGGGAGAGCACGGGGGCGGGGGGCGGGGAGCCGGACAAGAGCACACTCAACGAGCTGGCGCGCGGGCTGTACCGCCAGGAGATCGTCAAGCTCATCGAGCGGCTGAACATGTTCATTCCGGAGCGCGAGCGGCAGCTCAAGGTCCCCGATCTCAAATTCAACCGGCGGATCGGCATGTTCGCGCATCAGCACTTCACGGTCGACGGCCAGCCGCTCGATGCCGGGAAATATCCGGCCTATCTGGAATCGGTCCTCCCCCGGCCGGAAGATATCGCGATCGTGCACGACATCGAAAAAGAGCCGGACTGGATCGAGCCAAAGAAGGCCGACAGCCTGCAGCAGTGAAGCCTCTGGTCATTGCCCACCGGGGCGCCTCCAGTATCGCGCTGGAGAACTCCCTGGCCGCGTTCCGCGCCGCTGCCGGTCAGGGAGCCGACGGCGTCGAGCTCGACGTGCATGCGACGCTCGACGGCGAGCTGGTGGTGCATCACGATCCGTCGATTCTTGGCCTCCCCATCGCGCAGGCCCGCGCCCGCGACATCGGGGAGCTGCACCTCGCGAATGGCGAGCCGATTCCGACGCTGCGGCAGGCGCTCGCTGTGATCGGCCCGACGCTCAAGGTGTTCGTCGAGGTGAAGGTGCTCGACCCGCGCTGGGACAAGCGACTGCTCGAGACACTTGATAAGGGACCCAATCCCGCCGGCTACGCGGTGCACAGCTTTGCGTCCCCTGTCGTGCGCCGGCTCGGCGAGCGACGCCCCAGCCTGCCCCGCGGCATCCTCTCGGAGGTCGCGACGCAATCGCCCCAGCAAACCCTCGAGGACGCTGGCGCGAAGACGCTGTGGCAGGAGCGTGCGACGATCGATGCGGCGCTGGTGGAGGCAGTCCACGGACTCGGCGCGAGCATCATCGCGTGGACGGTGGACAATCCCGCTGACATGGAGGGCTTCATGCGCTGGGGTGTCGACGGCATCTGCACGAATCACCCCGAGCGGGCACGCCGAGTGGTGGACGCGCTGGCTCGATGAGCCCTCCCGCCTCTCTCACACGAGTTGCGGTCGTCGGCGCGGGGACGATGGGGCACGGCATTGCGTACATCGCCGCGCTCGCCGGCTACGAGGTGCGACTCACCGACGCGAGGCCGGAGTCGTTGCCGCACGCGATGGAGAAGATCGACGGCCTGCTCGCCGGGGGGGTGCAACGCGGGAAGCTGACGGAAGCGGACGCGGCGTCGCTCCGAGGCCGGCTCCGTACCGTCGCGGCGCTCGGCGAGGCTGTGCGCGACGCCGACGTCGTCATCGAAGCAATCGTCGAAGATCTCGCGGCCAAGCAGCAGCTGTTCGTCGGAGTCGAACGCGCCGCCCCGGCGGGAGCGCTGCTCGCCTCCAACACGTCGTCGCTTTCGATCGGCCAGATCGCGGCGGCGATGCAACAGCCGGCGCGGCTCGTGGGCATGCATTTCTTCAACCCTGTCCATGTCATGAAGCTCGTCGAGGTCGTGACGCACAGGCCCGACAGCCTGGCCGAAGCGGAGCGTGCAGTCGAGCTCGCCAGAAAGCTCGGCAATGAGCCGATCGTGGTGCGCGATTCGCCCGGTTTCGCGTCGAGCCGGTTGGGTGTCGTGCTGGGCCTCGAGGCGATGCGGATGCTCGAGCAGGGCGTCGCCAGTGCGGAGGACATCGACAAGGCGATGGAGCTGGGCTACAACCATCCGATGGGTCCGCTGAAACTCACCGATCAGGTCGGTCTCGACGTGCGTCTCGCCATCGCCGAATACCTGCATGCGACGCTCGGCAGGCCGCAGTACGAGCCGCCCCGGATTCTGCGGGAGAAAGTCAAGAAGGGGGAATTGGGGAGGAAGTCGGGAAAGGGGTTCTACACCTGGAGCGACTGAGTCGCATCACCGACGTCCACATCCACATCCAGCCGTGGCGCGACCTCAAGCCCAGCGTGCAGCAGGCGATGCGCAAGGGCAAAGAGGACCATTGGGACTTTCTCATCGCGCTCATGGACGATCCGCGCGCGCTGCTCGACGTCATGGACCGCTCGGGCGTGTGGCGCGTCGGGCTCGTCAACTATCCGAGCCCTGACATCATGGGTTTCGACGATTCGACCAACACCTTCGCGGCGAACTACGCGCGCGCGAACCCGCAGCGACTGCTGCCGTACGGCGGCGTGCACGCGCGCTACACCCGCGATCCCGCTGGTGACGTGGACCGGCTGGTGGATCTGGGGATCCGGCTGCTCAAGATCCACCCGCCGCACCAGAATTTCCCCGCGAACGCCTACACGGATGGTCTCGAGGCGCTCGGCAAGATCTACCGGCGCTGCGAAGAGCGCGGGCTGCCAGTCATGATTCACACTGGCACGTCGATTTTTCCGGGGGCGCGATCCAAGTGGGGCAATCCGCTCGAGCTCGACGACGTCGCCATCGATTTCCCCGACCTGCAGCTCGTCATGGCGCACGGCGGCCGGCCGCTGTACATGGAGGAGGCGTTCTTCATCTTGCGACGTCATGGCCACGTCAGGCTCGACGTGTCCGGCATTCCGCCGGCGAAATTGCTGGAGTACTTTCCCCGCCTGACCGAGGTCGTGGATCGCGTGTTGTGGGGCACGGACTGGCCCAGTCCCGGCGTGAAGGACCTGCGCCAGAATATCGATCAATTCCTGGCGTTGCCGCTCGGCGAGGCGCAGCGCCGCGCCATCCTCGAAACCAACGCACTCAAGCTCTTTCCCGCGGAGACCTGATGCGAAGACTCCTGCTGCTGTCGGTGCTCATTCCAGCCGCGTTGTCAGGGCAAGCGGGAAACATCGCCTTCGAGCAGTTCACGCTCCCCAACGGACTCCACGTCATCTACTCCGAGGATCACTCGACCCCCATCGTGACGGTCGATGTGTGGTACGAGGTGGGGT
>DASZCG010000200.1:0-4344 GCA_035943355.1 Gemmatimonadales bacterium | reverse complement strand
CTCGAGCCGGTGCTCGCGCGCCTCGAAGCCCGGCACGACCGGATCCTGGAAGAGCTGAAAGAGTTCGCCGCGATCCCCAGTGTGAGCACGGATCCCGCGCGGGCGAGCGACGTCCAACGAGCGGCCGCGTGGGTCGCCGCGAAGCTGACGGCCGCGGGACCGTTCACCGTACGCTCGATGCCGACCTGCGGCGCGAGCGTCGTGTACGCCGAGTGGCTCGGCGCGCCGGGTGCACGGACGATCCTGGTCTATGGGCATTATGACGTGCAGCCCGAGGACCCCGTCGAAAAATGGGTCACGCCGCCCTTCGCGCCCACACTGCGCGATGGACGTCTCTACGGGCGCGGTGTGTCGGACGACAAGGGACCGATGCTCATCCCCATCAAGGTGGCCGAGGCGTTCTTCGCCGAGCGCCACAGCCTGCCGGTCAACGTCAAGTTCATGATCGAAGGCGAAGAGGAGATCGGCAGCAAGCACCTCGAAGCATTCGTCCGGCAGAACAAGGACAAGCTCAAAGCTGACGTCGTGGTCTCCGCGGACGGCGCCATGTGGCGCATCGACGAGCCGTCGATCACGGTCGCCAATCGCGGCCTCGCCGCGCTGGAGCTGACGCTGACCGGCCCGGCCAAGGACCTGCACTCGGGCCGTCACGGCGGCAGCGTGGCCAATCCGCTGCACGCGCTGGCGCGGCTCATCGCGTCGCTGCACGAACCGGACGGGCGCGTGGCGGTGCACGGGTTCTATGACAGGGTGCGCGAGCTGAGCAAAGCGGAACGCGCCGAAATCCGAGCGCTGCCGTTTGACGAGAGAGCCTATCTCGCGCAGGTGGGCGCGCCGAGGGGGGCGGCCGTCGGTGAAACCGGCTACAGCACGCTCGAGCGCCAGTGGACGCGGCCTACGGTCGAGGTCAACGGCATGTGGGGCGGTTACCAGGGGCCCGGCGCCAAGACGATCGTGCCGAGCGAGGCGCATGCCAAGCTCACGTGCCGGCTGGTTCCGGATCAGGATCCCGACGAGGTCGTGTCGCTGGTGAAGCGCCACCTAGAGCGCCACGCACCGGCCGGCGCGCGCCTCAGCATCGGCGACATCGGGCCCGGCGCGCGGCCGGCCCGCATCGCGCGCGATCACTGGATCGTGAAGGCCGCCGAGGTCGCGCTGGAGCGCGTATACGGCGTGAAGCCGCTCATCGTGCGCATGGGTGGCACGGTGCCGGTGGCGGAGATCTTCCAGCGCGTCATGGGTCTCGAGACGCTGTACTTCTCGTTCTCCACCGGCGACGAAGACTTCCACGCGCCCAACGAATTCTTCCGTGTGCACCGACTGCACGAAGGCCTTGCCGCGTGGGCGCGACTCTGGGAGCTGCTCGGCAAATGACGCTGCAACACGAAGGAGCCAAGGTCGAAGCGCGCAGCGCCGAGCTCAAGAAGGTGCTGGGCGTCCGCGACCTGGCGCTGACCCAGATCCTGTTCATCATCGGTCTGACATGGATCGGCGTGGCCGGCAAGCTCGGGCCGTCGCATGTGGTGCTGTGGCTGCTCGCGGTGGTGCTGTTCTACGTGCCGCTGACCGCCGTGGTCATCTGGCTCAACCAGCTGATGCCGCTCGAGGGCGGCCTCTACCAGTGGGCGAAGCTCGGCTTCAATCAGACGATGGGCTTCATGGTGGCCTGGAACCTGTGGCTGTACGTGATCCTCTTCGCTTCCGAGCTGGGCCTCACGGTCGCGACGTACCTGTCGTACGCCCTGGGCCCGAGCGCGGCATGGATGACGACGAGCGCCTGGTTCGTATCGCTGGCGTCCGCGCTGGCCATTGCGCTGCTGGCCACGCTGGCGTTTCTCGGCCTGTCACTCGGTAAGTGGGTCCACAATGCCGGCGGCATGTTCATGATCACGATCTTCGCCGTCCTGATCCTGCTGCCGTTCCTCGGCCTCGCGACCGGTCATCTGGAGTCGTATCACCCGTTCCGCACCGAGATCCCCGCGTTCTCGCTGTTCAATCTCAACGTGCTCGGCAAGATGTGCGTCGGCGCGTTTGCCGGGTTCGAGTACATGGCCATCCTTGCCGGAGAGACGCACGCGCCGGCGAGCTCGGTGAAGAAGTCGGTGTATTATGCCGCGCCGGTCATCACCCTGTTCTTCATTCTCGGCACCGCGACGGTGGTGGCCTACATCCCGAGAGACGAGATCGACCTCATCGGCCCGCTGCCGCAGGTGCTGCGCGTGGGCTTCGGCCCATTCGGCATCGCCGGGACGCTGGTCACGATCGCGATCGTGATGACGCTGGTGATGCGCGTGTCCCAGATCAGCGTCGCGTTCACGGCGGTGACCCGGCTCCCCATGGTCGCGGGCTGGGACCGCCTGCTGCCCGCGTGGTTCAGCCGCCTGCACGCGACGCACCGGACGCCCGTCAACTCGATCCTGGTGGTGGCGGTATTCTCCCTGGCGATGTCGGTAATCAGCCTGGTCGGGGTCGGGCAGGCCGAAGCGTTCCAGCTGATGTTCAATGCGAGCGGCATCTTCTACGGGCTCACCTACCTCGTCATGTTTGCGATTCCCCTCGTCGGTCTGCGCGGCGTGACCCCGCAGCCGCCCTGGTGGGTCAAAGCTGCGGCGTGGTCGGGTCTCCTGATCACGGTGCTGTACACGGTGCTGTCACTGTTCCCAATCATCCAGGTGGCGAGCGTGGTGACGTTCGCGCTCAAGATCACGCTGGTGATTGTGCTACTAAACCTGGTGGGCGTTGGCATCTTCGTCGCCGGCAGGCGGCGATCCAAACTCGTAGCCGAACCCGGAGCCTGACATGTCGAGATCGCTGCTCTTCGCCGCCGTTTTCACCTGCGTTGCGGTCGCCCCCCCGGCGCCCCGTCGGGCGGCCCAGCTGGCCGGCGACTGGGACGTCTACATCGCACTCAGCGCGACGCCGAAATTCGGCTTCGAGGGCTGGCGCCGGATGGCGTTCGCGCACTTCGCCGGCCCGGACTCGAGCTACGCCGGGGCGATCAGGCGCCGCACCGGCCAGCCGATGCTCGTGGCGAACCAGGTCACGATCGCCGGCGATTCGGTGATCCTCACGCAGGACGCGCGGGTGCTGATGCGCGCGGCCTGGCACGGCGACACGCTCGCGGGGCTCCAGTACGTCGACGGCCGAGTGATGGACCGCCGCTTCCGCCTGGTGCGTCGCAGCACGCCATTCGTCGTCGAGCACGACATCCAGGTGTGGAACATCCCGATCCCGGCGTCGGATTCGCAATACGCGGTCACGGAAGACACGCTGGTGATGATGCCCACGCGCGACGGCGCGCATCTGGCGACCTACATCGCGCGCCCGGTGGGTGACGGGCCGTTCGGCGTGGTGATGCAGCGGACACCCTACCGCCGCGTGCTGCACGGTCCTGGCGTGTGGTGGGCGTCGCACGGCTACATCTTCGTGGCGCAGCATGTGCGCGGTCGCGACGCGTCGAGTGGCGACGTCCGAGACTTCGGTGACTACTCGACCGACATCGATGACGGCTACGACGCCGTCGAGTGGGCTGCAAAGCTGCCCGGCGCCAACGGCAAGGTCGGGATGATCGGCCATTCGGACGAAGGCCGGCTCGTGTGGTTCGCCGCCGTCAGCAACCCGCCGCACCTCGCGGCGATCTCGCCCACCGCGGCGACGCCCGATCCGTGGGTGGTCGTCCCCTACGCCGCGATGGCGTTCGGGCCGATCAACGTGGACTGGGCCTGCCTGATGCGCGATCGCACGATGAACCCGAACACGGCCGAGCTGGACATCGGCGAGGCGATCCGGCACCTGCCGCTCGCCAACCTGCCACAGCGCCTCGGCTGCGGCGACGTGCCGCTGTGGGATCGCTGGATCGCGCACCCCACGCTCGACGACTATTGGCGCAAGCACGCGGCGACCACCTACATCGCCAACCTGCGCGCGCCGGTCCTGTCGATGGCCGGCTGGCACGACGATTCGCGCGGGCCGATCTACTATACGGACTTTCTCCTGCGTCAGAAGAATCACCCCAACTGGCACATCGTGATGAACCCGGGCGCGCACAAGGGCGTGGACTATGTCGCGGGCGACTTCGGCCCGCAGGCGCGCTACCAGTTCCGCGATCTGCAGATCCGCTGGTTCGACCACTACCTCTTGGGCAGGAACAACGGCGTGGACACCCTGCCCCACATCGACGACTTCGTCATGGGCGACAATGTCTGGCGGCAGGAGAACGAGTGGCCGCTCGCGCGGCAAGAGCTGACGAAGTTCTACGTCTCGTCCGGCGGGCACGCACAGACCAGCAAGGGCGACGGCGTGCTCGACAGCGTGCCGCCGGCGGCGGGCAGCGCGGGGGCCGAC
>DASZCG010000199.1:0-10634 GCA_035943355.1 Gemmatimonadales bacterium | reverse complement strand
CGGCATTGGTGCGATTGTGAAGGTCGGGGGAGCAGGGAGCAGCGAGCAAGGGGCAGAACGTGTCGTCTTCGGCGTCGTGACGGATGGCTTCGCGTACTCAGATCTCGCGACGCCCTTGCACGATGTCGTCGGCGCTGAAGGCGATCCCACCCGCGCGGCCGACGCACCGACCGCGCGGCAGGAAATCCGCTACTGGACCGCCGCCGTGTTGCGGCAGACTCCCGAAGAGCCGCTGCAGCCCGTCCCCCTCGGCCAGGTGTACCTCGCCGACGACAGCGACGTGGCGCAGGCCCTCCGCATGGACGCTTTCCTCTATTCAGCGACGCCGACGGCGATTCCCGTCGGCCTCTACACGTCGGCGGGCCACGAGGCGCCGGTCTATCTCGACGCCGATTTCCTGCTCGGTCCCGAAGCCGCGCATCTGAACATCTCCGGTGTCTCCGGGCTCGCGACCAAGACGAGCGCGGTCGAATTCCTGCTGGGCGCGATCTTCGCGCACTTCCCGGCCCACAAGGGTCGCATCGCCGCGCTGTGCTTCAACGTGAAAGGACCCGATCTCTGCTTCCTCGATCAGCCCGGGGATCTGAGCGACGAAGATCGGCAGCGGTATCAACGGCTCGGCGTGCCGGCGGCGCCGTTCGAGCGCGTGCACGTCTACGCGCCCCTCAAGGCGGACGGCGTCAATCTCAACACGCTGCGCACTCACCCCGATCTCGTCGGCGATGTCGAGCCCCTGACGTGGGGTCTGCAGGAAGTCGTGGACTTCGCCGAGGTGCTGCTCAATCGGGACGACATCGACGCCAAGGCGGACGCGTTCATCGATTTCCTGCGAGACCGGGTGTTGGGAAGAACGTTCGACGACGGCTTCGGCGGCACGCACCGCGTGCAGACGTTCGCCGATCTCGACCGGCTGTTCCGCTCGATCTTCGACGGTCTGGAGATCGCGTCGGGCGGCCGCAGCGGCAGCGACACGTGGCGCACGCATCACATCGCCACGATCCGCAAGGTGCGGAACCGCCTGCTCAATATCTCGACGCGCTGCAAGGGGCTCGTTACGGACGACGGGCCGTCCAGCGATTTGCCCTGGAACGAATTCGTGGACCGCACGGTCTACGTTATCGATATCGCGAACGTCGACCCGCTGGGCCAGGACCTCGTGTTCGCGCGCGTGGTCTCGAAGCTGCGGGAGCAGCTCGAGCGCCGCGAGCTGGGCGTCGATGCGGTGGTCGTGTTCGTGGACGAATTGAACAAGTACGCCCCGGGGGACGGCGCCGACACGTACGTGAAGAAGATGCTGCTCGATATCTCCGAGCGCGGGCGCTACCTCGGCCTGGTGCTGTTCGGCGCCGAGCAATTTCGGTCCCAGGTGCATCGCCGCGTGGTCGGCAATGCGGGGACGCAGCTGTTCGGCCGCATGGACATGGACGAGCTGGCCACCCCAGGCTACCAGGTGCTCAGTCCCGCCACGAAGAGCAAGCTCGCCACGCTGCCGATCGGCGAGCTGATGGTGCGGCATCCGCATTTCACGCAGCCGATTTTCGTGCGCTTTCCCAAGCCGCCCGTGCTGCGCGGCCGCGACGGCGTGGAGCGTTTTCCGCCCGCTGCCGACGTGCCGTTCGAGGAAGCGGTCGTGCGCCAGCTGGTTGGGCTCGACCGGCGGGTTCGGCCCAATCAGGTGAAGGACCTGATTGCCGACCGTGAGCCGGACGATGTCCGTCGCGCGCTCGCCGCCGTGCGCCATGGCCGGCCCGATGACACGCTCGCGTATTTCCGGAAGGCGTTGGGCAGCCGGATCACCCCCGACGCATCGATCGCGCGCGAGCGCCAGGTGGTACCGCCGCTGAATCCAATTGCCGATGAGCCGTATTGATGCGCGGCGTTCTGCTGTGTTTGCTCCTCGTGGGATGCGAGCGGGGAAGCGGAACCAAGGTTGCGTTGCGCTTTCATCCACCGCCCGGGGCGGTGTATCACCACACCTTCGACCAATCCACGAGCGTAACGTCGCCGGCGACCGGGGCGCTCGCCGGGCCATCGCAGGACGTGCACCTGCGCATGTATACGACCCAGACCGTCAAGGGACCGGAAGCGGGTGGCGGAACCGAAGTCGAAATCGTCGTCGACTCGGCCACCATGCAGATGCCCGGCCTGCCGGCCGACTTTGCGAGTCGACTCGCACGACTGCGCGGGACGCGGAGCACCGTCGTATTCGATGATCGGTCGCGCGTCGTCCGGAACGATTTCCCCGGCGTGCCGGGCGCGCCCCGAGAGGTGGCGAATCAGGTTGCCGCAGTGCTCAAGGGGATGGCCTACGCGTTTCCCGAACAACCCGTAGCGCGCGGCGATTCCTGGACCGTCCCCATGGAGTTGCCACTTGAACAGCTGGCGGGCAATGCGTCGAAGGCGGGTCCCGCCCAGACGCGACTGAGTGTCCGGGAGATCCGGGCCACCGGTGCCGACACGACCGTCGTGCTCGATGTCGAGACGACGTTCCCCAAGGGTCCCGTCGATCTGATGGTTGCGGGGCAGCGCGGCACGATGTCGCTCTCCGGTCGCATGACGGGTTATCAGGAGTTCTCACTTTCGCGTGGGACGGTCATCGAGGCGCACATCACGGGATCATCGACGGTTCACATCACCGTGGCTTCCCTCGGCGTGCGCGACATGGGCGTGGTGACACAGACCGAAAGCTCCATTCGGCTGGTCGGAACGGCGGGCAAATGAAGCTCGCTCACCTCGCCGACCTGCACCTGGGCTTTCGCCAGTTCGACCGGCAGACGGCCAAGGGCATCAATCAGCGCGAGGCGGACGTCGCCGAAGTGTTTCGGCGGGCGGTGGATGATCTGCTCGAGCAGAAGCCGCAGCTGATCGTCATCGCCGGAGACCTGTTTCACTCCGTGCGGCCCACCAACGCGGCGATCATGTTTTGTTTTCGCCAGCTGCACCGGCTGCGTGCTGGTTTGCCGCAGACGCCCATCGTCGTGATCGCCGGCGAGCACGACACGCCGCGCTCCACCGAAA
Organism: Gemmatimonadales bacterium; assembly: GCA_035943355.1. GTDB lineage: Bacteria > Gemmatimonadota > Gemmatimonadetes > Gemmatimonadales > GWC2-71-9 > 20CM-2-65-7. The sequence continues at coordinate 7,616 of DASZCG010000199.1, read as the reverse complement.
CGGGCGCAATCCTGCGTCTCTACGAAGCGCTCGGCGTCGAAGTCGCCGTCGAAGCGGCGCGGCGCATCGTGATTCCCACACTCGACTGCGCCGTGCTCGCGGTCCCGCACCAGGCGCTCGTCAACGCCGATCGGCCGGCACTGCGTCCCGAGCCGGGCGGACCGACGCTCAATGTGCTGCTCACGCACGGCGTGCATGGTGGATTGGGAGAAGAGCGTGGCACCATGGAGTACGGCGGCGCGGCGCTGTCGCGCGAGATTCTCGCGCCGGAGAAATGGGACTACATCGCGTTGGGCCACTACCACACCGCGCAGTCCATCGCGGACAACGCGTGGTACTCGGGCAGTCTCGAGTATCTGCCCCCCAATCCCTGGGGCCAGCTGCAGGACGAGGCGCAGCTCAAGAAGCCCAAGCGCGGCGGGGGAGGGGCAGGGGGGGGGGGCAAGGGCTATTTACTGATCGAGCTTCCCGGCGCGCGCGTGACGTTTCGCCCCATCGCGCCGCTGCGCCGTCACATCGATCTGCCGTTCATACAAGGCGCAGGGCTCAACGCCAAGGCGCTGGACGAGCAGATCGCCCACCGCGTAGCGTCGGCCAAGATCGATGATCAAATCGTCCGGCTGCTCGTCTGGGACGTGGACCGCGCCATGGCGCGCGACCTCGATCACGCGGCGATCCGCGCGTACAAAGCCCGCGCGCTCAACTTCCAGCTCGATCTGCGCCGGCCTGAGGCCCAGCGCATCCCCGGCGCGAGCGCCAGCGGTCCCGGCGCGCGGCGCCAGACGCTGGCCGAGACGGTTCGTGACTTCCTGGGCCGCCGGCCGCTCGATGCCGAGCTGAATCGCGAGACGTTCGTGAAGTTGGGCGGAGACTACCTCGAGACGGCGGCGCGGAGCGAAGACGCCGCGGGTGGCGGGACTCCGGCATGAAGTTGCAACGCCTGCGGCTCGTCAACTTCCGGCAGCATGCCGACACCGAAATCGTATTCGGCGACGGGATCACGGGCATCATCGGGCCGAACGGCTCGGGCAAAACGTCGTTGCTCGAGGCGATCGCGTGGGCGATCTACGGCAATCCCGCGGCGCGCGGCGACAAGGATTCCATCCGCAACATGCGCGCGAAAGCCCGTTCCCCGGTCCGCGTGGAGCTCGAATTCGGCCTCGGCAGTCACGCGTATCGCATCGAGCGCGGGCTGAACAATGCCGAGCTCTATCAGGACGGCGCCGTGGTCGCCAATTCCCTGAAGGAAGTCACCGCGCGATTGCAGCGCGTGCTGGGGATGACGCACGACGAGTTCTTCAACACGTATTTCACCGGCCAGAAGGAGCTCGCGGTGCTGGCAGACGCGACCCGCCCCGAGCGGGCGGCATTTCTGTCGCGTGTGCTGCGCCACGAGCAGCTCACCATTGCGCAGGAGCGCATTCGCGAGCGCCGCAACGCGCTGGTTCACGAGATCGATGGGCTCGAAGCGGGGCTGCCTCCGCAGGCCGAGCTCGAAAGGGAGCGCAAAGAGGCGGAAGCGCGCTTGACCGGGACGCGCACAGCGGCGACTGCGGCGGCCGCCGAGCGCACCAAAGCACAGCAGGGGCTGGCAGAAGAGGAGCCTCGCTGGCAGCAGTGGGTCGAGCGCCGCGAGCGCACGCTCTCCCTGCACGGCGATCTGCGGGTTGCCGAGCAGGGCGTCGTCGTGGCGCGTCAGGAGTTTCAGCGGCTCGACAAGGAGCTGGCCGAGGCGCTGGGCGCGCGCGAGGAGCTGCGCAAGCTCGACGCGGAAGTCGCGCCGATCTCCAGGCTCAAGGCGGAGCTGGCGGAGCTCGACCGGTTGCATCGCGAAGATGCCGCGCGCCGCGAGGATCAGGCGAAGGTCACCGAGCTCACCCGCAACCTCAACGTGCTCGATCGCCGCATCGCCGAGCTGGCGGACGCCGACGCGTTGCTGGCGAAGGCGACGGCCGCCGTCCGCGCGCTCGCCGAGCGACTCGAGGCCGCCGACACGGTCGCCCAGGAACAGCAGGCGGCCTGGGTTCGCGAAAAGGAGTATGCGGGCACGCGTCGTGCCGAGTTGTTGAAACTGTACGACGAGGTGAAGGCTCAGCGGGACAAGATCGCGCGGTTGGGGCCAGAGGGTGAGTGCCCTACGTGTCGCCGGCCACTCGGCACGGAGCACTCCGCCGTGTTGGGCGTGCTCGATCGCCAGCTGCAGGCGATCGTCGATGATGGCACCTATTTCCGGCAGCGGATCGAGCAGCTGGGGCAGGCACCCGCCCCCGTGACGCAAGCGGAGGCCGCGCGCGATGCGCTGCGCGAAGAGACCCGCCAGGCGAGCGAGCATGAGGGAACGCTCCGCGCCCAGGCAGGGGAGCGCGCGCGCCTGCAGAAGGAGCGCGCCGGGCTGGCCAAGCGCACGCAGGAGATCGAGCGGCGCGTCGCGGCGCGCGCGGCTGGGTATGACGCCCAGCGTCACAATGTCGTGCGCACCGAGCTCACGCGGCTCGAACCGGTGGCCCTGCAGGCGGCCGCCCTGGCGGCCAGGGCCGAGCGGGCGGAAGCTTTGGTGGGGGAAGCGGAGATCGCGGAGAAGGCGTTGTCGGTGCGGGAGGAGCTGGTGAAGCAACTCGGCGAAGCCGTCAAGGAGCAAGGCTTTTCAGAGCCCAAGTTTCAAGCGGCGCGCGAGCGCCACGATCGCGCGGCGCACGCGCTGCGGGCCGCCGAGCTCGCCGTGGCGGAAACGCGCGGCGAGCTGGTAGCGGCCGAGACGGCGGTGCGCGAGACCGCGCGCCGCGCCGCTGAGCGCGCCGCTCGCGAAAAGACGATCGGTGAGCGCAAAATCGCGCTGCGGCTGCACAACGAGCTCGATCGCGCATTCTCCGACTTGCGCGCCGAGCTGAACGCGGCGATGCGGCCCGAGATCAGCGCGCTGGCGTCCGGTTTCCTGGCGGATCTGACGGATGCGCGCTACGACGAGGTCGATCTCGATGAGGACTATCGTGTCGTCGTGCTCGATGAGGGGGTGCCGAAACCGGTGATCTCCGGTGGGGAAGAGGACATCGCCAATCTCGTGCTGCGCCTCGCCATCTCGCAGATGATCGCGGAGCGGGCGGGCCAGCCGCTGTCGCTCCTCGTGCTCGACGAGATCTTTGGCTCGCTCGACGAATCGCGCCGCCAGCATGTCCTGGCCCTGCTGCGCCGCCTGGGCGATCGCTTCCCACAAGTCATCGTCATCACGCACATTGAACAGGTGCGCGATGGACTGGACCGTGTGATCCGAGTCTCGTACGACGCGACCACTGGGTCGAGCGTCGTGCGTGACGACACCGCTACGTTGGGACCGCCCGATGCGAGCGTGGCTGCCTGACACCCGGGTAACCGGGCCGGAGCGCGCCACCGAGCGCGAAATCGACGCGCTGAATCGCGTCTTCGCCGAGGCGTTCACCGATCGCTACCGCCGCGACGGGCTCATCGGTGTGCGCGTGCCGCAGCTCAATCCGCTCGTCTGGCGCTACGCGCTGCTCGATGCGGGCGAAGGCGCGATGGTCTGGCGTGATGAGCGCGGCGATATCGCGGCGTTCAACGTCGCGCACCAGGCGGGCCTGGAGGGGTGGATGGGGCCGCTCGCCGTGCGGCCGGACCGGCAGGGCACGGGCGTCGGCAAGACCATCGTGCACACGGCGGCGGACTGGCTCATCGACCGCGGCGTCACGACGCTCGGACTCGAAACGATGCCGCGCACGCCCGAAAACATCGGCTTCTATGCGCGCCTGGGCTTTGCGCCCGGTTTTCTCACGGTCACACTGACGAACGAAATTGCGACCCGGGGCCACCCGGCGCCCGTCTTGCTGTCCCGCTGCGGGCCAAGCGAGAAAGACGCCACGATGGCAGCGGCGCGGCAGCTGGTGGGAGATCTGGTATCGGGAATCGACTTCTCGCGCGAGATCCTGTTGAGTGCCGAGCTTGGCCTCGGCGATACATCACTCGTCGAGGCGGGCAGCGGTCTCGACGCGCTGGCCGTATGGCATTCGGCGCCGCTGGCCGATACGCGTACGCGCGACGAGGTGCGCGTGCTCAAGCTCGCGGCGCGGACGGAGGCGGCATTCGAGGCCGCCGTCGCGGCGGTCGAGGCGGCGGCCGCCAAGGCCGGCATTCGTCGCATCGCGCTGCGGTGTCAGAGTCGCTACGGTGAGGCGTTCCGCCGGCTGATTGCGCGGGGCTATCGCGTGCGCTGGACGGATTTGCGCATGACGTATGCGGGGTACCCGGAGCGTCATGCATCCCGGGGCGTATTGTTATCGAACTGGGAAATCTGAAAGGCGAGAGACGTGGGCTAAGAGACTCCCGCGCTAAGAAACGAAGCGGGGCGCGCCGAGCAATGCCCGCCGCGCGAACAGAATCATCGCCGCCGCATACAGCAGATGAATCGTTCCGCTGGGAACCCGTGCCACGAACAGCAGCAACGCCCAGGCCAACAGCATCACGACAGCGGCGAGCAATGTGAGATTCAAGGCGATTGACCTTTCGGGGACGGAACGTATTCTAGTAGGCAGGAGCGGGGAGTCAAATTATTGAGCCAACAAGCTCGATAGTGGACCCAGATACTGCGGCCCATGTCACGCCCCCTCGATTGGGGAAGACAGAATTCGTGGTGAGGGACCAGTCATTACTTTCGGGCTTCAATAATCCTCTCCGTTCCTTCTGTATCGATCGGCCGGGCTGCGTTATGCAGATCCGGCCGGTCGTTTTTGTGTGAGCGTCTCCCAGAAGTAGCGCGGCGCGAGCAGCGCTCGCCCCCGCACGACGAATCCCACCAGCAAGATGACGATCCACAGCGCGTAGGCGACCGAGACTTCCTCCCGCAGGTGTGGCGCGAGAAATTGCACGACCCACAGCACGAACAGCGCCGTCGCGTCGAACCAGTCGAACTCCATGTTCGCGAGCAGCACGATCCCCAACGCCGTTTGCAGCAGCGTGAGGATGATCTCGAGGCGCTGCTCGGCGTCGAAGTGAAACGGCGCCCAGACGCCGTGGTGCGTGAAGTGCGAATAGCCATACACCAGCGGGATCATGGCCGCGAGCACCGTCCACTGATTGATGTTGCTCGACACCATGTTCATGAGCGCCATGGGCGCGTGGGTGACTCGGCGCGCCCACAAGAACGCCGAGACCTTCTCCGGGAATTCCGAGAGGAATGGTGCAACCCACTGCACGAGAATGAATTGGCTCACGCCGAGCAAACCGGCGAGGGCGAGCATCGATTCGAGGAAGGGGTGCGCGGTGACGTAGAGCAGGAATCCGCCCGCCGCAAAGAGCCCGCTTATGGCGAGCTTCTGCCGCACCCCCCCCAGGCGGTAGGCCCATTGTGACACGCGCGGCGCGTCGCTGATCTCTTCGGCGCTGTGCGGCGGGTGACGCAGCAACACGAAGAGATAGGCGACGTACAGCGCGATCAGCACCACCGCATCGATCCAGCTCAGCGTCTGTTTCCAGACGATCACGATGAAGTACAACAACGGGGGCAGGAGGCCGATCACCTCGACGGCGTGCTCCCGCTGCAGCTTGATGGACGGCGTGCGCTTCGGATCGCCGCTCCGCCGGGCGAAGAAGGCGAACACGTAGTAGATCATCGGCCAGCCGAGGCCCAGCAGCAGCCGGATGGCGCCCGTCAGATTCGCGATCGCGAGGTGTGCACGCGTGGGATCGCGTCCCGCATCCCAGGCGATGACCGCTTCGACCGCGAATTCAGGGATCGTCTGGAGCCACGCGAGGATCGCGAGGGCGAGCCCCTGCGAGATGAGGAATTGCGCCGCTTCCGCGCCCCAGGCGACGAGAAATGCGGACAACAGGATGCTGGGAAACGTCCACAGCGCGGCGAGGGCAGAGCCTCCCGTCTGCAACGTCGATAGGAGTAGCTTTAGGAATCGCACGGGGGTCCAATCTTACCATGGCACGTGACAAAATGAAGTTGCACGCCGAACCGGCCGTCGAGCGCCCGCCATTCCAGGAACTCGTGCACGAGATCCTCGAGCAGCTGGGCGAAGATCCCACGCGCGAAGGCCTGCGCCAGACGCCGGCACGCGTGGAGGCGTCGCTCAAGTGGCTGACGCGCGGCTACGCGATGAACGTCGATGAAGTGATCGGCGATGCGCTGTTCGAGGAGAAGCACGAGAGCATGATTTGCGTCCGCGACATCGAGATCTACTCGATGTGCGAGCATCACTTGCTGCCGTTTTTCGGGCGGGCACACGTGGCATATCTCCCCAACGGGCGCATCGTGGGACTGTCGAAGATCCCGCGGGTGGTCGAGGTGTTCGCGCGCCGGCTGCAGGTGCAGGAGCGGCTCACCGATCAGGTCGCCGACGCGTTGGGCCGGGTGCTCAAGCCGCTCGGCGTCGGCGTGGTGATCGAAGCCTATCACCTCTGCATGATGATGCGCGGGGTGGAGAAGCAGAATTCCAAGACGGTGACCAGCGCGCTGCGCGGGGCGTTTCGGGACGACGGCAAGACGCGCGACGAATTTCTGAGACTCGTGCACGGCGGCAGCTTCGCGCTGTGAAAATCGCGCTCGTGACGGGCGCGTCGCGGGGAATCGGGCTGGCGGTCGCGAATGCGCTGCAAGCCTCGGGGGGGGGAATGCACGTCGTCCGCCTGGCCCGCAGCCTGCGCGACGCGACCGCCGAGCGCCGCACCGATATCGCGTGTGACGTTACGGACCCCACGCACGTGGAGCGTGCCGTGAATCGTGTCGAGCAAGAGCTCGGTGTGCCGGACGTCATCGTGAACAACGCCGGCGTCTTCTTCATCAAGCCGCTCGCCGAGACGACCTACGCGGACTTTACGCGTACCCTCGCGACGAATCTCACCGCCGCGTTTCTCATCGCCCGCGCGTTGGTGCCAAAGATGGTGCAGCGCGGCAGCGGGCATCTCGTCACGATCGGATCGATCTCCGACTACATCGGCTTCTCAGGCTCGACCGCCTACGCGGCGAGCAAGTTCGGCCTGCGTGGCATGCATGAAGTCATTCGGCAGGAGACCGCCAAAAGCGGCGTGCGGACGACGCTGATCTCCCCCGGTCCCGTGGACACCGACATTTGGGACGCGGTGGATCCCGATGCGAAGCCTGGGTTCACCAAGCGCAAAGACATGATGCGCGCCGAGGACGTGGCGGCCGCGGTCGTGTACGCGGTCACGCAGCCGGACCACGTCGCTGTCACGGAAATCCGATTGCTCCCGACCATCTATTCGGCAAGAGGCTGAATGGTGCGTGGTGCATGGTGCGTGGTGGCTGCGGGGCTTGGTACTGCCTCTCTGGCGGGCCAGCAGGTCCCGCCGCTTCCTGATTCATCGGGCTGGGGCGTTCATGTCCTTGCGATCGCGCGCGCTCAGGATAGCGCGATCTGGGTGGGCACGTACGGCCAAGGGATTTTCGTCCTGCGAAAGGGAGCAGGGAGCTGGGAGCAGATTCGATCTTCCAGCGACACGGGTGCGCACGCGATCTCGTGGGATTTCGTGCATGCGTTTGGGTTCGGCCCGCGCGGGCAGATCTGGTACGGCACCGTGGGGAATGGCTGGGGGCTGTCGACCGATGGCGGCAAGACGTGGAAGAACTGGGAGTTTGGGCAGCT
>DASZCG010000198.1:0-2445 GCA_035943355.1 Gemmatimonadales bacterium | reverse complement strand
TATGATCTCGACGCCGGGCTGCCCCGGCCGCAACGGCGACTGGGGCTCGCGGGACAGGTGCTGCACGTGCACGATCGGGCGCCCGCTGTCGCGCCAGGCCTTTTGCAGCCGGGCGATGTTCCGCTCGAGGTCGGGATTGTTGCGGTTATACCGCTCGGCGTAGACGTCCATCCCGTTTTGGACGTCGACAATGAGCAGCACGGCATCGGGCGGAAGCTGCGGCGTCATGTACTGACCTCCGGTGTGGGGTCCGCGGGCGCGCGGGCAGCCTCTTCGACCGCCTGCCCGCCAGCCCGCGCGGCCGCCCTCACCTTGTGTGAGAGCTGAATCCAGACGACTGCCGCCACGATCATGCCCATAGCGATGAACGTGCGCGCGTCGACGGGCTCGTGCAACAGCAGCCATCCGAGCAATACGGCGATCACCGGGTTGACGTAGGCATACGTCCCGACGATCGTCGCCGAGGCGTGACGCAGCGCGTATGAGTAGGCGCTGTAGCCAAGGATCGATCCGAACACCACGAGGTACGCGATCGCCCCGATCGCGCGGCCGGTCAGATGCCACGACTGCCATTCGCCGAGCAGTGTTCCCACGACCGCGACCGTCGCGCCGCCGACGATCATCTGGAAGGCGGCGCCCATGTACGGACTCGCCTGTGTGGGATGGCGCTTGGCGTACACGGTACCCAGCGCCCACGACGCGCTCGCGAACGTGAGGGCTATCGGGCCGCGTTTGTCCGCCGCGAGAATCTCCGCCGGCGTGGCGCCCACGAGCAGCAGTGTTCCCAGGAAACCCAGCGCCAACCCGGCGACGACCCGCCAGCTCAGCTCACCGGAGCCGCCCGGAATGATCGCGTCGAACAGCGCCGTCCACATCGCCACCGTGACGACGAAGATGCTGGCGATGCCCGAGGCGACGTACTGCTCCGACCACACGACGAACGCGTTGCCGCCGGCGAGCAGCAGCACTCCGACGATCGTGAGCGTGAGCCAATCATTGCGCCGCGGTAATGGATCACCGAGGGCGCGAGCCAGCGCCAGCAGGATGAGCCCGGCGACGAAGAAACGCAGTCCGGCGAACAGGAACGGCGGGAGCTCGGTGACGCCGATCTTGATCGCGAGATACGTCGAGCCCCAGAAGACGCAGACGACGAGATAGGCGACGAGCGCTTTGCCCTTGAGTGCCGCCCCCATTTAGTCGGGCTCCGTGGGAATGAAGCCCGGCTTTTCGAAAACGGTTGAGAGCACAATGGTCGTGCGCGTGTTCATCTGCGCATTCGGGCCGCGCAGATCGCGCAGGATGTCCTGCACGCCCTCGAGGTCAGGCGCGACGACTTTCAGGATGTAGCAGTCGTCTCCCGCCACATGGTGACACTCCAGGACGCCGGGGTGCTTTTCCATTTCACGCATGCGCGGCTCGTCGCCGACGTAGTCGCTCGATCCATAGCGCACGGCGACGAACGCCGTCACGGGCAGACCGACCTTGGCGCGATCGAGCTGCACGCGATAGCCGCGGATGTAACCTGACTCTTCGAGCCGCTTGACCCGCTCCATGATCGCCGGGCGGGAGAGACCCACTTCGTCCGCGACCGCCTGATAGCTCGCGCGTCCGTCTTGCGCGAGAATGCGAAGGATCCGTCGGTCGGTCGCGTCGAGTTCGGTCTTGGCGGGCATTTGGGAGGCTCCTTGGATAATCCGTGAACGCATCGTAAGGCTACCCGATTTCCTCCTTACGGAATATCCGGTTTTGGCTTCCAAATTGTCCTTTCATTAGGACACGGGTAGTATTCCGCATGCAACCCGCCTCCGCGCGCCTGGAGTCCCTCCGCACGCTGGTTCGCAGTTTTCCCTCGGTTCTGCTTGGGTATTCGGGCGGTGTAGACTCGGCGTTTTTGGCGGTGGTGCTGCGACAGGAATTGGGGAGGAGCCGCATGCTGGCCGCGATCGGTCGCAGCGCGTCGTATCCCGACGCACAGTGGCGCACCGCCCGTGACGTGGCCGAGCGGTTCGACGTCCCGCTCATCGAGATCGCAACCCACGAGCTCGATGATGCGAATTACCTCGCCAACCCCACGAATCGCTGCTTCTACTGTAAGACGGAGCTCTGGACGCGCCTTGTGCCCCTCGCGCACGAGCGTGGTCTCGCGGTCGTGTGCGACGGTACCAACGCGGATGATCTCGGGGAGCATCGGCCGGGACGGGCCGCGGGCGTCGCCGCGGGGATTCGCTCGCCACTGGCCGACGTCGGATTTACCAAGGCGGAAATTCGCTCGGCGTCCCAGGAGCTGGGCTTACCGACCTGGGACGCGCCAGCGGCGCCATGCTTGTCGAGCCGCGTGCAGTACGGTCTCTCCATCACTCCCAGGCGTCTGAAACAGGTCGAAGCGGGTGAAGCGTATCTGCGGGAGTTGGGCGTCGCTGGCGATCTGCGGGTGCGCCACCTGGG
>DASZCG010000197.1:0-10584 GCA_035943355.1 Gemmatimonadales bacterium | reverse complement strand
CCCCCCCCCCCCCCCCCCCCCCCAGAGCCCTGCTGTCCGTATCGGACAAGCGCGGCATCGTAGCATTCGCCCGAGAGCTCGTGAGTCTCGGCTGGGAGATCATCTCCACCGGCGGGACGGCGGAAGCGCTGCGCCGAGAAGGCATCGCGGTCATTGCCGTGGAGCAGGTCACCGGGTTCCCGGAGATGATGGACGGTCGCGTGAAGACGCTGCACCCCAAGGTGCACGGCGGGCTGCTCGCGCGGCGCGACAACACGCAGGACCTCGCCGCGATGCAGCAGCACGGCATCGCGCCGATCGACCTGGTGGCGGTGAACCTCTACCCATTTCGCGAAACCGTCGCCAAACCTGAGACGACATTCGCGCAGGCCATCGAGCAGATCGATATCGGCGGCCCGTCGATGCTGCGCTCGGCCGCCAAGAACCATCAGTCGGTCATCGTCGTCGTCGATCCCGACGACTATGCATCCGTCGTCACGCGTCTCAAGAGCGGCGGTGTCGCGCCCAATGAGCGCCAGGCCTTCGCCACCAAGGTGTTCGCCCACACCGCGGCGTACGACGCCGCGATCCTCGCCTACCTGTCGCGCTCGCAGGAGTCACTGCCGCCCAGGTTGAGCCTCGTGCTCGACCGGCAGCAAGCGCTGCGGTACGGCGAGAATCCCCATCAGCGCGCTGCGCTCTACGTCACGAGCGAAGCGGGGATCCGCGACATGCAGCAGCTCCACGGCAAGGAGCTGTCGTTCAACAATCTCCTCGACGTCGATGCCGCGGTGATGGCCGTGGCGCCGTGGCAGGGTGGCAAGGACGCCCGCGCCGCCTGCGTGATCATCAAGCACACGACGCCGTGCGGCATCGCGCTGGGACGCAATGCCGCCGACGCCTACACGCGCGCGCTCGCGACCGACCGGACGTCCGCGTTCGGGTCGGTGATCGCGTTCAACACCGTCGTGGATCGCCCCACGGCCGAAGCGATGCGCGAGCTGTTCGTCGAAGTCGTCGCCGCCCAGCGCGTCGATGCCGACGCGCTGGCGGTCTTCAAGGAGAAGAAGAACCTGCGGGTCGTCGAACTGCCGCGCTTCCCCGACGAGCCGACGCTCGACTACAAGCGGGTCCGGGGCGGATTTCTCGTGCAGGACCGCTTCCGCTACAGCGCCGTCGCCGATGAGTCCAAATGGCGCATGCCCACCACGCGACGGCCCAGCGACGCGCAATGGAACGACCTGCGGTTCGCGTGGGCGGCGGTCGGGTCGGTGAAGTCCAACGCCATCCTCATCGCCCGCGAGGAAGCGGCCATCGGCATCGGCGCCGGCCAGATGAGCCGCGTGGATGCGTCGTTTGTCGCCGTCCACAAGGCCCGCCAGCAGGGCCACGATCCCGCGGGCGCGATCATGGCGAGCGACGCGTTCTTCCCGTTCCGCGACGGAGTCGACGAGGCGGCGGCGGCCGGGATCTCGGCCATCATTCAGCCGGGCGGGTCGGTCAAGGACAACGAGGTCATCGCCGCCGCGGACGAACATGGGATTGCCATGATCCTGACCGGTATGCGGCAGTTCCGTCACTAGATTACTGGCCTGTGACAACCACCCCTTTGCCCGTTCTCAACGCGACAGCCGCTGCGCCGTCCGGCGGCGTGCAGCCGCCGTATGTGATGGCCGCCGGGATCTCACTCGGCGCCCTGATCCTGTACGTCCTGACGCTCGCGCCCACGACGCAATTCTGGGACGCGTCCGAGTACATCGCGGCCGCGCATTCGCTCGGCATCCCGCACCCGCCCGGCAATCCATTCTTCGTGATCGTCGCCCACGTGTGGGGATTGTTGCCGCTGGGCGCCGATTACGCGCGCCGCATCAATCTCCTCGCGGCGGTGACCAGCGCGCTCTCGGCGGGGCTCTGGTTCCTCATTGCCGAGCGGTGGCTGCGCGAGACCGCACTGCCGCAGGCCTGGCGACGCGTTGCCGCGGTTGCCGGCGCGCTGGTCGGCGCCACGGTTTTCACGGTGTGGAATCAGGCGGTCGCAAACGAGAAGGTCTACACCATCAGCGTGTTCTCGATCGCGCTGATTCTGTGGTTGACGATCCGCTGGGCCGATCAGCCACCCGAGACGCGCAACGACAATCTGCTCGTCCTGATCGTTTACCTGCTCGCCCTCACGGCCACCAATCAGCTCATGGGCTTGCTGGTCGCTCCTGCGCTGCTGGTCTACGTCCTGTGGACGGACCCTGGGGTGCTGGTGCGGCCGCGTTTTCTGGCAGCGGCGCTCGTGGTCGCGGTGGTCGGGCTCAGCATGAACCTGTTCATTCCGATCCGCGCGTATCTCGATCCATACATGAATCAGGGCGATGCCTGGACCTGGGTGAATCTGCGCGCCGTGCTGGCGCGCGAGCAGTTCGGGAAGCCGTCGATCTTCGCCAACCCGATGTATCCGCTCGGTGAGCCCAACCCGGGGCGCTCGATCGTGCTGATCGGACAACAGCTGCTCAACTACGTGCAGTATTTCTCGTGGCAGTTCGGCCGGGACCTGACGCTCGTGTGGCAGGGAATCCTCACGGCGCTGTTCACGCTGATCGGCGTGCTCGGCGCGGGGCGCCACTGGAAAGCCGATCGGCGCTCGGCGATCGCGATGACGTCGCTCGTCGTCACGCTGACGCTGGCGCTGGTCTTCTATCTCAACTTCAAGTGGGGCTACTCCCAGCCGTTCTCCGCCCCCGGCCTCCCGCACGAAGTGCGCGAGCGCGACTACTTCTTCATCGCCTCGTTCGCCGTCTGGGGGATCTGGGTCGGCTTCGGACTGGCGGCCATCACCGAATGGCTCGCGGCACGCATTCCTGCGCCGCGCGCCCGGGCGTTCGTGGCGCCGGTGTTTCTGATCGCGCTCATTCCCCTGTTCGGCAATCGCCTCACCGCCTCGCGCAAAGGCGAGACCGTCGCGCGCGATTTCGGCCGCGACCTGCTCGCGTCCGTCGCCCCGTATGCGCTCGTCATCACGACCGGGGACAACGACACATTCCCGCTGTGGCACACCCAGGAGGTCGAAGGCATCCGGCGGGACGTGAGTGTGATGGTGTTGTCGCTCGCCAACACGAACTGGTATCTCTCGCAGCTGCAGCGGCGCCCGCCGGTGCCCTACCCCGGCGTTGCGGCACCGACCACGTCGTGGATGAGCACCTTCTACCGCGGTGTGCCCGGTGATACGTTTCCGCCCTACGTCGTCCTGCAGGGGGCCGTGGAAGGGGCCATCGGTCCGATCAAGGTCACGCTGGACCCGCGCGCGCTCGGCCGGCCCTACCTCGACCGTTCGGAGCTCGCGGTCTTCCAGATCATCAAGGATCAGCTCGGCAAGCGGCCGATATATTTTTCGACCTCGACGGGGAACATTGCCGACCAGCTTGGCTTGTCCTCGTATCTCGTCGGCGAAGGCCTGGTGCGCCGGCTGATGCCCGCCCCGGTGGTCGCCAACGACAGCATCCGGTTATTGCAGGGACGTGGCTTCGTGAATGTGCCGCTGACCAAGCGACTGGCGTTCGAGGTCTATATCGGCGGCAAATCCGCCGCGCGGCGGCGGCCGAAGGGGTGGGTCGACTTACCGTCGCAGAACAGCCTCATCGGCTATGTCTTCGTCTACGACACCATCGCGGCCGCGCTGCGGGAGCGGGAGCCCGCCGTGGCGTCGCGCGCCATCGCGGTCCGCGATTCGATTCTGGCCAACACTTCGTACGCCATTCCGTGATGGATTGCTCGCTATGACAACCATGCAGGCCGGTGTGCGCACCTATACCGGCGCTATCCCGGGCACTGTCCCCACCGTGGAGCAGCCGCCCTATCTCGTGGCCGGGGGTGTCGGCCTGGGCGCGCTCATCATCTACATCCTGACGCTTGCTCCGACGACGCAGTTCTGGGACACGTCGGAGTACATCGCCGCGGCGTACACGCTGGGCATCCCCCACCCGCCCGGCAACCCCCTGTTCGTCCTGATGGCGCACGTCTGGGGGCTCGTGCCCTGGGTCGCGGGATATGCGCAGCGCATCAACCTGTTCGCGGCCGTCACCAGCGCCGTGTCCGCCGGCTGCTGGTTCCTCGTCGCCGAGCGCTGGCTGCGCGGCGTCATCCCCGTCGCATGGCCACGCCGGCTGGCCGCGGTGGCCGGCGCGCTCGTCTCCGCCACGTCGTTCACCGTGTGGAATCAGTCGGTCGTGAACGAAAAGGTCTACACGCTGTCGTTGCTGTCGATCGCGCTGATCCTCTGGCTCATCGTCCGCTGGGACGACCAGCCGGCCGGTGAAGCGCACGATCATCATCTGCTGCTGATCGTATTTCTGCTCGCCCTGACCGCGACGAACCACATGATGGGCGTCCTGGTCGGCTCGGTGGTGGTGGTGTTGCTTTTCCCTCCCCTCAAACGGCAACGGCCCAACTCGGATGACGAGCGCGCCGTGGAGTGGTCACAATTCTTTGTGGTGACGGGGGCGTGGGCGCTGCTGATCACGCTGGGGCTGGAGCACTGGGAGTTGATCATCGTCGCAGGAATCGTGTGCCTGCTGGCGGTTCTCTACGCGGCGTGGTTCGGGAAGAACACGTCCTTCGCCCTCGTGGCGCTGCTCGTCTTGGTGATCGGGCTGTCGGTGTACGCCTATTTGCCGATCCGGGCGGCCTTCTATCCGCCGATCAACGAAGGCGAGCCGACGAACTGGCACGCGCTGTGGGACGTGCTGTCGCGCCAGCAATACGGCAAGCCCTCGATCTTGGACAATCCGACGCAGGGGCCGGGCGCGACCAACACGGGCCACACGCTGTTGCTCTACGGAGCTCAGCTCGGGAATTACGCGCAGTACTTCACCTGGCAGTTCGGTCACGACTGGTCGACCCTGGCGCAGCGGCTGCTCGCCGCGCTGTTCCTCATGCTCGGGATCGGCGGCGCGTTTCGTCACTGGCGCGCCGACCCCCGCAGCGCCCTGGGCATGTCGCTGCTCGTCGTCGCATTCACGTTCGCGCTCGTTTTCTACCTGAACTTCAAGTACGGGTACTCGCAACACGGCGAGCAACCCGTCGGCGCGCACGAGGTGCGCGAGCGCGATTACTTCTTCATTTGCTCGTTCGCGTTGTGGGGCATCTGGGTGGCGCTCGGGCTGGGCAGCATCATCGAATGGGTCGCGGACCGATTTCCAGTCGACCCCTACGACACGCGCCGCTGGCTGTACGGCACACCGGTACTCGTGGTGGCGCTAATTCCGTTGGTCGGCAATCGCCTCACCGCGTCGCGCAAGAGCGAGACCCTGGCGCGCGACTTCGCCTACGATCTATTGCAGTCGGTCGAGCCGTACGGCGTGCTCGTCACGGCGGGCGACAACGACACCTTCCCGCTGTGGTACGCGCAGGAAGTGGAAGGCATCCGCAAGGACGTGACGGTCGTGAACCTGTCGCTCGCCAACACCGACTGGTACGTCCGGCAGCTGCAGCGGCGTCCGGTTTTCGACTTCGACTCCGCCACGGCGCCCGCGATCTACCGGGGGCGCCAGTGGCCGAAGCCAACGGGGCGCCTGATGAGCTTCACCGATGCCCAGCTGGCCGGGCTCGAGCCGTACTACGTCCTCGAGGGGAAGCGCACCGCGCACCTGGGCAGCATCGACGTCACGCTGGACCCGGAAATGCTCGGCCACCCCTACCTCGAGCGGGCCGACGTCATCGTGCTGCAGGTGATCAAGGATCAGCTTGGCACGCGGCCGATCTACTTCTCGCGCACGGTCGGGTTGTATGGGGACCAGTTCGGGCTCACGTCGCGACTCGAGGGCCAAGGGTTCACGCGCGTATTGCGCGAACACGCGCTGGCCCCCTCGGACAGCATCAAAGCTGTGCAGTCGCTCGGCTACGTGAACATCCCGCGGACGACCAGGCTGCTGTTCGATGTCTACCACGCCGACGCCGCCGCCCGGCAACGGCCGCGCGGTTGGGTAGACAAACCGTCAGAGGGGATTCTGTCGCTGTACGGGCTGACCTACTACACGATGGCCCAGGCGTTGCAAGGCACGCATTCGGCAGAGTCCGCGCGCATGCAGCAGATCGCCCAGGCCGTTTTCCGCAACACCGAGACGACGGTCCAGCCGCTGCCGGAGCAGCCGGGCCACTAGGACTTGGGTTTCGCGGCAGGAGGATCCGCCGGCGGCGACGTCGCGGCGGTGGACTCCTCTCCGGTGGGCCGCGCGCGCGCGCGCTGCACCACTTGCGGCATGACCGGCGCGTTCGGGTACAGCCGCTCCGCGCCCCCGACGACGACCTGATCGCCGGCGTCAATCCCGCCTCCCTGGATCTCCGCCCACCCCGCCGTCCGCACGCCGAGCGTGACCTGGCGCCGGTCGGCCTTCCCATCTTTTACCACCCAGACGAATGTCGCGCCGGCCAGCGGCAGCAGCGCGTCCTCGGGGACCACGATCGCATTCGGCCTGATGTCCATCGCCAACCGCGCTTCGAGGAACATCCCGGCTTGCAGCCGGCGCTCGGGGTTCGGCACGCGCGCCTTGATGAGGATCGTGCGCCCGGGCAGCTCGACGACCGGATCTACGAACACGACCTCCCCCGAAAAATTCTTCCCGGGGAGCGCCGCCACCTGGAAGCTCACGAGCTGGCCCAGGCGCAGCCGGTCGGCGTACCGCTCCGGCACCTGGAAGACGGCGTGCTGCGGGTTCACGGACTGCAGCGAGATCAGCGGCGTCTGCGTCGTGACATAGGTGCCGATGCTGACGAGCCGCCGGCCTGTGAGGCCGGCGAATGGGGCCCTGACGATCGTGCGGTCGAGCCGCGTCTTGAGCAGATCATAATTTGCGTCCGCCCCACGCGACTTCGCCTCGGCCTCCTCCAGGTCGGAGGCCGACGATGCATTCTGCGCGATGAGCTGCTTGGTGCGCTCGAGAGCCTGCTTTGCCAGCTGGCGCTCGGCATCGGCTTGCGCAACCTGGGCCTTCAGCTCGGCCTCGTCCACCTTGAACAACGGCGCTCCCGCGGCAACCGGCTGGCCTTCGCGCACCAGGATTTCCGTGATGCGCCCCTGCACCTCAGGACGCAGCTCGGTGGACTGCACGGCTTCGATCTGGCCGGTAGCCTGAATCGCGTCGACCACCGTGTCGCGGATGGCGAGCGCCACCTCGACCGGACTGGGGGGCATGCCACCACCGGCACCGCCACCGGGAGATGCGGATTTGGCCTTGTTGCACGCGGCCACGAGCACGACCAACACTGCTAATGAGCGGGGCGACATCACGGATTTCCCTTATCGCTAAAGAGTCGACGGCCCAAAATGCTTTCGAGTCCTGCCAGCGCCAGGCGCCTGGAGTAGTCGGCCTGGACGCGCGCAGCCTCGGCTTCAGAGAGAGCGACCTGCGAGGTAATCAGATCGAGAATCGTCGTGGCACCGGCGGAGTAGCGGCTCTGCTGCACGCGGAAGCCTTCCCGCGCCACGACCACGGCGTCGCGCGCCACCTGCGCGCTCGCGCGTGCCGTCTCGTATGCATCATACGCTGCAGTGACGTCATGCTGCACGGCACGATCCATGTCCTCGCGCGTGGCGCGCGCGACATTCTTGTTCACCCGCGCACGCGACAGCGACAGCTCCCGTTGCCCGTTATTCCAGATCGGGAGCGAGATGCCGAGCGTCAGCGTCGTTTGCTTGAACAGGTTCGGGTAAAACGCCGTGTCGAATGCGAGCGCGTTAAACGTGAGCGTCGCGCGCGGCAGGTAGTTGCCCAGCTCGGCACGAAAGGCCGCGCTCGCCGCGCGCTCGTTGGCGGCCGCGACGCGATAGTCGGGGCCCTGGCGCGCCGCCTCCGAAATCGCGTCGGCGAGGGCAACCGGCAGCTGCGGCGCCGGTGTGGTATCGAGCGGCATCGCGTCGACCGGCCCGGCGGCGCCGATGCGGCGGCCCAGCTCCAGCCGTGACTCGCGCAGCGCCGATTCCTGCTGGAGCGCACCGACCTGCGCGCGCGCCAGCTCGAGTCGCAGGTTGAGCGAGTCGGTGGACACCGCGGCCCCGGATACCACCCGCGCGCGCGCCACGCCGAGTTGTTCCTGCGCCCGCCGCAGCCGGTCCCGCGCCACACGATCGAGCTCGGTGTTCGCCAGGACCGCGTAATAGTCCGACTCGGTCAGTTCAGCGGTCGCAAAGCGCTGCCGCAGCTCGTCCGCGTGCGCTCCCTCGAGTGCCGCGGCGGAGCGGGACAGCTCGGCGACTTTCTGACCACCCGTGAACAGGTCGTAGCGTGCGATCAGGGTCGCGTTCCACGACGTCGTCACCCGCACGATCTGATCGGTGAAAAAGAAGCTCTGCGGGTTGGTGCGCTGCGCCACCGTACCGATGGTGACCGACGGGAGCAAAAAGACGGCGAACGCGTTGCGCCGGGCCCACTCCGCGTTATCCACCTCCCCGAGTGCCGACACGTAATCCGGGTCGAGGCGCGCGGAGCGTTGCAACGCCTCGGTCAGCGACACGCGCGGCAGCGAGTCTTGCGCTATGACCTCTGGCGCGGGTGATGCTCCTTGCAGCGCGAACCCCTGGAGGGCGAGCAGCAACGCCAGCATCAGTCGCCCTCCGCCGTGATGGGCTCGTCGCGACGGCGCAGCTGGCGGTACACCCAACGCGCGGCACCAGCAATCCAGTGGAGCACGGCCGGAATAACGAGGTACGCGGCCGGGACGACGAACAGCGTGAGCGCCGTCGAAAAGAAGACGCCCCCGACGATCGCATAGCCCAACGGCTTCCGGGATGCGGAGCCCGCGCCGACACCCCAGGCGACCGGTACTGCGCCCATGATCGTGGCAACGGAGGTCATGAGGATTGGTCGCAACCGAATGCGCCCGGCTTCGAGAATGGCGGAGACGGTATCCAGCCCTTTCTCTCGAAGCTGGTTCGTGTACTCCACGAGCAGAATCGAGTTCTTCGCCACCAGTCCGATCAAGAGAATCATGCCGATCTGACTGTACAAGTTGAGCGTCGCCCCCGACCGGTGCGTGAGAGCCGCGAACTTGAGCGTCAGGAGCGCACCACCGATCGCGAGCGGCACCGCCGTCAAGACGGTCAGCGGATGCAGCAGCGACTCGAACTGCGATGCGAGCACCATGAACACCACGATGAGCGCGATCACGAACGCGAAGTAGATGGCGCTGCCACTTTCCTTATATTCGCGCGACTCGCCGGCGAGCGCCGTCGTCGTCCCCGGCGGCAGCAGCTGTTTCGCGACGGCATCGATCGAATCGAGTGCCGGGCCTTGCGCGAGCCCCGGCAGCAGCGACGACGACAGCGTGAACGAGGGGACGCGGTTGAAGTGATTGATCTGGCGCGCGCCCACGCCTTCCTGCACGTTTGCGAGCGCATCGATCTGCACGAGGTCGCCGTTCTTGCCGCGCAGGTAGATGCCCCGCATGTCGCTCGGCGTCGCGCGATCCTTGGGATCGAGCTGCACCATCACGTAGTACAGTTTGTCGTTGCGCGTGAACGTGCTGACGCGGCGACCGCCGAGAAATGTCTGCAAGGCACTCGCCACGTCGCGCACCGGCACGCCCAGATCCTCAGCCCGGTCGCGGTCGAACGTCACCCGCAGCTCCGGCTTGTTGACGAACAGGTCGGTCTGCACGTTCGCGAGACCCTTGATCTGTGAGACACGGCCCACGAACGGTCCCATGATTCCCGTGAGTTTCGCGAAATCGGGGTTCTGGACGACGTACTGAATTGGCTGCGCAAAGCCGATCGCCCCGGGGGCATAGGGGAAAGCCTGGACCCCGGGGATTCCGAAGTAGACCTGTGGAAACAGCGCCGTTACGGTTTGCTCAACCGTGGCCTTCCGCTCGCTCCAGTCCTTCATGATCACGCCGACGAATGCGCTGTTCACGCCGCCCGCGAATCCACCGACGATCGTGAAGTAGCCGTGTACACCGGGCGTCTTGCTGATGATGTCCTCGACTCGCCGCACGTAACCGTCCGTGTAATCGAGTGACGCGCCTTCAGGGCCTCGCACGACAATCAGGAAGAAGCCACGATCGTCTTCCGGGATCAGTTCGCTTTGCAGCCGCGTGATGCCTTGTAGTCGCGTCAGGAGTGGTAGCCGCGCCGGCGGCGATCCGAACACGAAGAACACGATCACGGCGACAGCGCCGATCGTGCCCCAAAATACCCACTTGCGATGATCGATGGCCTTCCGCAGCAACTGCGTGTATCGCTCCGACAGCGCGCTGAAACCACGCTCGAACATCTGGAAGATTTCTCCGTGCTGATGCTGCATCCGGAGGATCTTGGCGCAGAGCATGGGGGTGAGTGTCAACGCGACGAAGCCCGAGATCACCACCGCGCCCGCGACAGCGACACCGAACTCGCTCAGCAGCCGGCCCGCCGTGCCCGTCAGGAACGCGAGCGGGCTGAACACCGCCACCAACGCGATCGTGGTTGCGATGACCGCGAATCCGATTTCGTTCGTGCCGTTGATCGACGCTTGCTCCGGTTGTTCGTGCAGCTCTTCCTGATGCCGGAACGCGTTCTCGAGCACGATGATTGCGTCGTCCACCACGATGCCGATCGCGATCGTCAGCGCGAGCAGCGTGAAGTTGTTG